>DATGQB010000187.1:0-9358 GCA_035304405.1 Edaphocola sp. | reverse complement strand
AAATATAGAAATATATCTTGGTAAAACTCCAAAAACTAAACTATACACAGTCAAAAAATGGAAAAGCCGCCTCAGACTTTTGAGACGGCCTCTTTTTAATTTGCCAGCAATAGTGCTTAAAATGGTACTGTGCTGCTTAATTCTGTTCGGCTAGAGCGGGCATGAAATAAATGTGCACATAACTTTCTTGGGCAGAAGCGTGCACATGAAGTGCTACCCGAGCAGCAGTAGCAAGCCAGGATAGTATCCTGCCGGCTCAACAAGTACTCATGAGGCCTTATAAAGGTAGAACATCTCGTGTTCTGGCTGAGGGGCGCCCAATAGTGCATATTTAATATTAAATTATTATATCGTTCAGTCTGAACAAATAATTTAGAATGCGGGCCCACGGTCAAACCCTTGTTTCCGTTGTTTGTGGATAAATAAATTAAAATAAGGCATGAATGGGTTTTGTCGATTGAAAGAAATTTCTATCTTTATGCGCAAATTAAGCGGACAGAAAAAGTATGCGAGTTGTCGTGCATCTTGTATGCTTTCGAAAATGCGATAATTTATCTACAGAAGTAGCAGGATGGCTGAAAATGCTATGGCCTTATTAACAAAATGGAAAGGACGTGCGGAATGCTGTATGAGGTTGGTGCTAGGGTAGATGGGTTTAAATTTTTTTAGAAAAAATTAGCAAACACTTTGCATTTCTAAAAAGATTGTTCTATTATTGTATCGCTTTTCGATTTTTTTTACATCGGAATAAAAAAATAAATAATTAACAGATGAAAAGAGCACTATTTGGTTTTAGTTTGCTAAGTGTAGGATTCGCTACAGTATTGACATCATGTTCTTCAAACAAAGGCCGGGGAACATCTGATAAAACGGGCTGGAATTACAATGATTCCAGATTGGGTGGATTTACTGCTGCACAGAACTATCAAGGCATGCAAACTGGTCCTGGTTTAGTTTTTATTGAAGGTGGGACATTTGTGATGGGGCAAACAGATGAAGATATCTATTATCAACATAACAACACACCTAGACGCGTTACCGTCTCTTCATTCTATATGGATGAAACAGAGGTAGCAAACGTTCACTACCGTGAGTTTATTTATTGGTTGAATCGTGCTTATGGTGCGGACTATCCAAACGTGGTAGAAGCAGCTAAGCCTGACGAAACGGTATGGCGTTCTGCTCTTTCTTACAACGAACCATTGGTGCAATATTACTTTAATCACGCTTCTTACGACCAGCATCCTGTAGTAGGGGTTACCTGGCAGCAAGCTAACGATTATGCTCACTGGCGCTCTGATAGGGTGAATGAGTTGATCTTAATCAAAAAGGGTCTGTTGAAGAAAAACCCTAACCAGGTGAATGAAGATGTATTCACTACCCAAACATACATCAACGGTCAATATCTAGGTGCAGCGGGTAAAGTAAAACAAAGAGACCTTGACCCAACCGGTTCTGGCACAAGACCTACCAACTACGCTGATGGTATTTTGCTGCCAAACTACCGTCTCCCAACTGAAGCTGAATGGGAGTATGCTGCTCTGGGTGGTATTGGTAATAACCCTAATCCAAGAACTAAACGCAGCAGAGGTGAAGAAGCTGTCGTAAAACGTCAGTCTTACACTTGGGGTGATATCCGTTCTGTAAGATACCAAGAGAAAAGTGCTCAGAAAGGTGAAATCTTGGCCAACTTCAAGCGTAAGTCTGGTGATATGATGGGTGTAGCCGGTGGTTTGAACGACAATGCAGACCGTCCTGCTCCGGTACATTCTTACTTGCCTAATGCTTATGGCTTGTATAACATGGCAGGTAACGTAAACGAATGGTGTCTGGATGTTTACCGTCCTACTGCACTTCAAGAGTTCGCCGGTCATAACCCTGCTGTAGGTGCAGCAACATTTAAGAAAAGACAAATCGAAGACGATTATACAATCTCTGAAAAAGACAGCCTTGGTCGCGAAGTTTGGATTGATATCGATTCTACTGACTTAGCTGGTCAATACAATAGAGATTATAAAAAAGCTGATAACCGCGATTATCTGGAAGAAGGTGGTCAATACCGCTTCGACTACGGTCGTGCTAGCCTTATCAACAACGACAGCCGTGTAATCAAAGGGGGGTCTTGGGATGATAACTACTACTGGTTGAGCCCTGGTACTCGTCGTTTCCAACAAGCTAACCAACCAACAGCAACTACCGGTTTCCGTTGTGTAATGGATCGCTTAGGTAGCACTATCCTGGATACTCCAATGGGTAATCAGTTTAAAGCAAGTAAAAAACGCAGATAAAACCAAATAATTGTGCGATATTAATACATGAAGGGAATGCTCCGAAAGGTGCATTCCCTTTTTCTTTGGGATAGATAATTTGTCGCATTTCTAGGCGGCATTCTCGTTTATATGCCCATCTTTTCGGAGAGCCCGGGTCCCCCGTGCCACAAGAGCTGTTAAGGAAAATATAATAGGCATGCGGCTGTACATTTCGGCGGTAAATATGTCCGTTTCGGATACAAGTAGGTTTTGTATAAGGAGAATATCACGGAATTTTGTGCCGCAAAAAATTAAGCTTGCAACTAGGGTTGCTTGCTCAAAAGGAAATGGGAACCGCAATTAATAAATTTAGAAAGCTATTGCAAAAATGGTATCTGCCACTGATAATAGGGATATTCTTTATTATGGTGGCCATTGGCATTTATAGCACGCCATCGATTAGCATTTCTGCTATTATGTTGCTTTTTAGTCTCACAGTCCTAGCATTTGGATTAAGAGAAGTTGTGTTTGTAGTAACCAACAGAATGCTTATCAGAGCTTGGGTTTGGCATTTGCTGGCGGCACTGCTCACGGTAGCTGCAGGAGTGCTATTGCTAAGCAATCCCTTCATTTCCCTCATCTATATCAATACTGTGGTGGTCATATTGCTTTTCGCCAAGGCAGTTCATAATTTTTTATTTCACTACACTTATTCCAAAAGGAATGAATGTACCATTGGGATGAACTGGATATATAGTGTCGCACTGATATTTATCGGCATATTTCTTTGGTATCGTCCGCAGATAATTAGCGCTGTTTTGGTCACACTGTCTGGTTTGCCTTTTCTGCTTATGGGTTTGATAAGTATAGGATTGTCGCTGACATTGCGCCGAACCTATAAAAAGCTTGAGGCATTTAAAAGCTCATTTCGCAAGCAGACAGAGGATATTGATTACGAAGACCTGACGGATAGCAAAACGATTGGCAATAGCCTAAAGTAACAAAGACGTAAACATAATAAACAAATAGCAAATAAAATCGAAAACAATAGTAATGAAAAGAATGAGAATAGCATTATCGGTGTTGATGTTGCTTTGCTTTGGCGCAGCACAGGCTCAAACCGAGCTTAGCCTGAAGGATGCAGTAGATTTTGCGTTGAAACATAAGGCTGATGCGGTCAAAGCTGGACTAGATATTGAAAATGCAGATTATCGCATTGCAGAGGTCAGAGCAAATGCTTTACCTCAGGTGAATGGTCAGTCTGGACTTACTTATAATGCCAAATTGCAAACGATGGCATTATCTCTTGGCGGACAAACCCAAGTGATTAGAATGGGTACACCTTGGCAGGCAAACTCTGTAGTACAGTTAGATCAGCAAATATTCAATTTGTCTGTATTTCAGGGATTGAAAGCCGCTAAGTCTACCAAAGATTTCTATATCCTTAATGCCAGTCTTACCGAAGAGCAGATAATTGAGAAAGTAGCCAATAGCTATTATGAGGTGTTCAAAACCAAATCTCAAATCAAAACTATGGAGCGTACTATCCAAAACACAACCAGAGTACGCAACATTATTGCCAGCCTAGAAGAAAATGGATTGGCCAAAAAAATAGATTTGGATCGTATCAATGTAACGCTGAATAATCTGAACAGTGGCATGGTACAACTTAAAAATGCATTGAAACTGCAGGAAAATGCGCTGAAATATCTTATTGGCATGGATATAGCAGCGGATGTGCAACTTGCAGAGGAATCGTTCGATGGCCCACAAACCATTTATACCAGAGATGATTTAGATGTGAGCAATCGTACCGAAATCAAACTCTTGGAAAAGCAAGGAGATTTATTAAGACTGAACAAAAAAGCGACCGAAGCTGCCCGCTATCCTAGTCTTGGTTTGTCTGCCAATTATGGTTATTTAAGCATGGGTGAGCGTTTCCCTTATTTTGCCGGTCCGGAAAAGGGAGTAAACGGTTCAGACTTCTCGGCCGTCTCTTTAAATCTTAGAGTGCCTATTTTTAGCGGTTTTGCTACACGCTCCAGAATCAGCCAGGCGCAGATAGAGATTGAAAAATTTGAAGCCGATTTTGCAGACGCTAAACTGGCACTGAGCTTGGCCGTTGAAAATGCATATACTCAAATCAACAATGCCGTGATTACCTTAGACAATCAGAAGCGAAATATGTCTTTGGCAAAAGAAGTGTTGGATAATGTCGAAAACAACTATAAAAACGGATTGGCTTCTCTCACAGACCTTATCGATGCAGAAAATGCTTATGCTGATGCACAAAACAACTATACTGCTGCGCTGATTGATTATAAATTGGCAGAAATACAATTGAGAAAAGCAAAAGGAGAACTCAGAACTTACTATACAAACAATTAAAATAAACATCAATAACATATATAAGCGACAAAATGAAAAAGATAGTTTTAGGGAGTATTATCACCATAGCGGTTGTTGCAGGCATCATGTATGTGCTGAACAAGAATAAAGCGGCAAATCTGGCCAAGACACAGGTTGTAGCTCAGAAAAACGACGGTGTTATGGTACGAATAGCTGAGGCTGCATATAATGATATGACCATGCAGTATGTGGCTAATGGTACATTCCTACCTTCGCAAGAAGTTAGGTTATCTACAGAGACTCCGGGAAGAGTAGTGCGCGTATTGGTAAAACAAGGCGACTATGTAAGCCCAGGTCAGACCCTAGCTGTGATTAAAGGCGATAAGCAAGATGTGGCCGTTTCTAATGCCAGAGCGGTATATAACAATGCTGTAGCCGAGGTAGCCCGTTTTGAGAATGCTTACAAAAGCGGTGGTGTTACCAAACAACAGTTAGATCAAATAAAATTACAGGCAGAAACTGCCAAAAACAATTTGCGTAGTGCAGAACTTACGGCTTCTGATGTGAACGTCAAAGCTTCTTTTGCCGGCTATGTAAATAGTAAATCCATCGAGCCGGGTGCTTATGTTAATCCCGGTCAGGAATTGTTTCACATCGTTAACATCAATACTTTAAAGCTTAAAGTAAACGTGGATGAGAAAACCGTTGGTTCTATCAAGAAAGGACAGAATGTATTGGTAACCTCTTCAGCACTGCCAGGAGAGCAATGGTCTGGTGTGGTTAGTTTCATAGCACCCAAAGCAGATGCTAGTCTGAACTTTCCTGTCGAGCTGGAAGTAAGACCAGGCAAAGGTAGCAATCTCAAAGCCGGTATGTATGGCACTGCTACTTTTGGTGCTGAGCAACAGATTAATGCACTGGTGGTGCCACGTAATGCATTTGTAGGCAATGTAAGTTCTAACAAAGTATTTGTGGCCAAAGACGGTAAAGCAGAGTTGAGAGAGGTGGTATCCGGCAGAAACTTCGGTGATTTCGTTGAAATCGTATCCGGAATTTCCAGCGGCGAGCAAGTAATTGTTTCCGGACAAATCAACTTGTTTGATGGTACGCCTATCGAAATTATTAAGTAATTTTTTAAGAAATACTAACTGATGAAACTAGCTGAAGTATCGATAAAAAGACCCAGTTTAATAATAGTATTATTCATTCTACTTACTCTGGGCGGTCTCTTTTCTTATACCCAGATGGGTTATGAATTGATTCCAAAATTTGAGGTTAAAGTAATCTCAATTGCCACCGTATATCCCGGTGCAGGCCCTTCTGAGGTGGAAAACTCTGTTACCAAAAAGATAGAAGACGCGGTTTCTTCACTAGAAAATGTGAAGAAAATCGAATCTAAGTCTTTGGAAGGGGTTTCAGTGGTAATCATCACACTCACCAATGATGCGGATGTAAACTTCCTGCTGACAGACGCTCAGCGCAAGATTAATGCTATCACTAATGACCTGCCGGAAGATGCCAAGGCCCCATCGCTGAATAAATTCTCGCTAGACGATGTGCCCATTATGAACTTGTCGGTGACCTCAGACCTGTCCGAAAAAGAATTGTTTGACCTGCTGGATCAAAAAATTCAACCGGTATTTGCCCGTATCGACGGTGTGGCGAAAGTGGATATGCTTGGTGGTGAAGAGCGCGAAATACAAATCAGCGTTGACCCAGAGCGTGCAAAAGGTTATGGACTTACCGTAACTCAGGTGCAGCAATTAGTGGCCGCCTCTAATATGGACTTCCCTACAGGTAATGTGCGCACCCGAGATAATCAAACTACGGTGCGTTTGTCCGGTAAGATTAACTCTATTGAGGAAATGAGAAATCTTACACTGATGACCCCAATGGGTGTGACCATTCGTCTGAGTGATGTGGCAGATGTGCAAGACGGTATCAAAGACCCTGAAAAAATTGCCCGTATCGACCGTAAAAACACCGTGCTGATGCAGGTCTTTAAGCAGTCTGATGCAAATGCGGTGGCGGTGTCGCAAAAAGTGAAAGAGACCATTGAAAAGGTGCAGCATGACTATAAGGAGCAAGGGGTAAATGTGGTAATAGCAAGTGATAGCTCTGAATATACCCTTAAAGCTGCTAATAATGTGATTTTTGACCTTGGTTTGGCGATTGTACTGGTAGGGGTGATTATGTTATTCTTCCTACACAGTTTGCGTAATGCAGCAATCACCATGGTGGCGATCCCATTGTCTTTGATTGCGACTTTCATTGCATTGCATGCCCTTGGTTATACCCTCAACCTTCTTACCCTATTGGGTCTGTCTCTTGTGGTAGGTATTTTGGTGGATGATGCTATTGTGGTTATTGAGAATATTCACCGTCATATGGAGATGGGTAAAAACCGAGTGCGCGCGGCTTATGAGGGTGCTAAGGAAATCGGATTTACTGTTACCGCCATTACCCTGGTAATTGTGGTAGTATTCCTACCAATCTCCTTGTCTACTGGTTTTGTGTCTGATATCTTGCGCCAATTTACTGTTACTGTAATGGTATCTACGTTATTGTCATTGTTGGTATCCTTTACGGTAGTACCTTGGTTGTATTCCCGCTTCGGTAAGCTGGAGCATATTAGCAACAATAACATTCTGGGGAAGGCAATTCACGGTTTTGAACGCTTCCTGAATAGCCTTACAGAGGGAATTGGTAATTTGTTGAAATGGGCCTTGGCCAGAAGAGCAAATAAGTTAATAACGCTCGGAATCACACTGGCATTGTTTATAGCTTCTATAATGCTTGTGGGTAAAGGCTATGTAGGTAGCGATTTCTTCCCAGCCAATGATAAAGGTGAATTTTTGTTACAATTTGAGTTGAATAAAGATGCGTCTATTGAGCAAACCAACTTTGTAACGCAACAAGCTGAAGCATACCTTGCCCAGCGTCCGGAAGTAGAGCGTTTTATCACTACAGTAGGTCAGGCGTCAGATGGTATGATGTCCACTACGGGTACTAAGTACAAATCGGAAATACAAATCTTTGTAAAAGATGAAGCCGCTCGTAAGGAGAGCACCAAAGTGTTTGCAGCCAAGCTGGTGCGCGATATGGAGAAAGTGATAGTGGGTGCCAAAATCAAAACTGTAAACATGGGTGCCATGGGTGCTGAGCAGGCGCCATTGAAACTTACTGCTGTGGGTCCTACTCAGGAAGACGCTATGGAATTTGCCGCTCAGGCTGCGGATTTATTGCGCCAGGTGCCAGGTGCTACCGGTGTGAAGCTGACTTCTGAAGATGGTAACCCTGAAATCAGCGTTAAGGTGGACCGTGATAAAATGACTGCTCTCGGACTGAATGTAGCTACTGTGGGTATGACCATGCAAACTGCTTTTGCGGGTAATACAGATGCAAAATACAGAACCGGTGACAGAGAGTATGATATTAATATCCGTTACAATGAAGGTGGTAGAGCCAATATTGAGGATGTAAGAAACCTGGAATTTATAAATGCTCAAGGACAAACCATTAAACTGGAGCAATTTGCTGATGTGAACTATGGTTCTGGTCCTACCTTACTGGAAAGAAGGGATAAATCTCCTGCAGTATCTGTAGAAGGACAGGTTGTGGGAAGACCTTTGGGTGATGTGGCTGACGAATGGGAAGCTAAGTTTAAAGAATTGCCAAGAAAACCGGGTGTAAGTTATGCCTGGGGTGGTACTAAAGAAAACCAGGAAGAGGGCTTCGGCTCACTGGGTGTGGCTTTGGTGGCTTCAATCATTTTGGTATATCTGGTAATGGTAGCTCTCTATGACAACTTTGCTACGCCTTTTGTGGTATTGTTCTCAATCCCGCTATCATTCATCGGAGCATTGCTGTTCCTGGCATTATTCAATCAAACGCTCAACATCTTTACCATTCTCGGTATTATCATGTTGATTGGTCTTGTGGCCAAGAATGCGATTATGTTGGTCGACTTTGCTAATCACCGAAAGGCCGAAGGCGCTAGCACTTACGAGGCATTGGTGGCTGCAAACCATGCGCGTTTCCGTCCTATCCTCATGACTACCATCGCAATGGTAGTGGGTATGGTGCCTATTGCAATTGCGCAAGGTGATGGTGCAGATATGAACAGAGGTCTCGCCATGGTAAATCTTGGAGGTTTGTTGTCTTCATTGTTCCTTACTTTGATTATCGTTCCTGTGGTGTATTCAATCTTTGACAGCATAGGCAGAAGGATGAGAAAAGGTAAGAAAAAACCAAACTATACCAAACTGATGACCGCTGACCATTAAAAGGTCTGATGTTGGAGTATAATGTCTAAACAAAGTATGCTAACAGTTTGAGACATTATGCTCAACGATATCAGTTGTAGAAATATAAAAAGAAGCTCTTGGTATTGTGCCGGGAGCTTCTTTACTATACGTGGCTCAATGGGCTACAATGGGAGGAAAAGAAGCAAAAAGGTGCGGACGCCGCCCTTGGCTTGGTGTGGCTCGATTACAAGTCCGGCTTTGCAGCCGCACGCTGCTGTTCAGACTGCTTGTGCATTGGGGCAGACCCCAACATTCCGTTATCATTGAAGTCTGTGCGGCAAAAATGATTGGCAAGGCGCCAAATATTAATTATTTTTAACCCAGATTACGCATTAGGAATTTAAAAGAAAATTATTATGGCAAATAATCCACAAAATAGTGAAAAAAGCATAATAAATTATGGTTTTTGAGCTATTGAAGTGGATTAGAAGCAAGAATAATTTTATATAAAGA
>DATGQB010000186.1:0-2829 GCA_035304405.1 Edaphocola sp. | reverse complement strand
AAATATAGAAATATATCTTGGTAAAACTCCAAAAACTAAACTATACACAGTCAAAAAATGGAAAAGCCGCCTCAGACTTTTGAGACGGCCTCTTTTTCTTCGTTATACACAATTTGTCTATAGTCTGAACTCGAATTATTTAGTCCAAGTACCAGTGTAGCTGATTTCAGCTTGAGTAGATACTTGTTTGATAGTGTATTGTACAGTGATTGTATTACCTGCAGCGTTGATAGTACCTTGACCATATACTTGATAACCATCGTTGTCAGGCTCTTGAACAGGAATTCTGAAAGTCATACCATCAGCAGTAACTACTACGTTGGCAGAGAAACCACCGTTACTAGGAAGACCAGAGAAGCCACCGATGTTTAATTTGTCAATACCACTGTTGCTTGCTGCGATTGAAGCAGTGTAAGTAGGAAGTTGACTACCACCAACTTCAGTATCTTGTGCAGTCCAGTTGCCAATGAATTTTTGTCTTACTTCAGTATTACAGTCTTTACCTTCATAGCCCACTTCGCATTCTGTATCATCAGTACAAGACACGAAAGTCATAGCACCGATTGACAAAAATGCTAACATAGCTGCAGACGACATTAAGCGTAGTTTTTTCATAATTACAATTTTTTTTGATTTGTTTTCTTTGTTTGAACTTCCTCTTAAGCTTATCGCGATTAGAGGTACTTTGATTTAGTAAGAAAAGTTTTATAATATAATCGCAAAAGTAAAAGATTTTTTATTTATGGTATCGATTTTTTACTACATTAACAAATCTTTTAAGTGAACTGTGTTTTAGACAATTATCCATGCAATAGGGTTGGATTTAAAATTTCAAATCATGTTGCAATAGAATTGGGCTTAACACCATATTTCATTAGAGGATTTACCAATTTTTCTGCTTCAAATCTCTTTCAATATCTCTTTGTTTGATGGATTCTCTCTTGTCGTATAGTTTTTTACCTTTACCCAATCCTACCTCCAATTTAGCATAACCACTTTCACTGATAAACATTGCTAAAGGTACAATAGTATATCCTTTCTCCCGAATTTTTTGTTCCCATTTTCTAAGCTCTTTCTTATTGAGTAGTAGCTTCCGTTCTCTTGTGGGGTCATGGCCTACATAGCCGGCATTGACATATTGTGCAATATGCAGGCTTCGTATCCACAATTCGCCCTTATGAAAGAAGCAGTAGCTGTCATTAAAACTCACCTTCCCTGCTCTTACAGATTTAATCTCGGAACCGGTAAGTACTATACCGGCAACAAGTTTATCTTCAATAGCGTATTCAAAAGTTGCAGGTCTGTTCTTTATATAAATATTTGACTTTTTGCGCATTTTTTCTGGCATCCTTTGCTTATTTGGATAGTAAATGTAATACTTTCCTGCTGTGATTGGTAATCTAATTCTCTCCTGCCCGAATCAGCACATTTATGCTAAGACTATACTGTGTGCTGAAGGTTTAAATTTTTAGTCCTAAATGCAAATATCTGTCTTCAAACCCAATTTTTAGGAATGTTTCTGCTCCCCTTGGTCAATACTGCGTATGGTCGCCGCATCTTTTTGCACTGCTTATCCCAAATATTGACCATGGCAAGTTTACATAAAAAAAGCATCGCTAATTGCTGCGATGCTTTTATCTTTGCGGAGGTACCAAGCAGATTCGAACTGCTGTAAACGGTTTTGCAGACCGGTGCCTAACCACTCGGCCATGGTACCTTTTGCCTTGTGATTTTGGACAGCAAAGGTAATTAATCTTTCATTTGAAACCAAATTTTTTTGAAAAAATATGAGTGCTCAGTTTCCCATCGGCGAATCCGAACTAATTATTAATGAAAAGGGTTGTGTTTATCATTTAGATCTGCATCCAGATGAATTGGCTAACCTTGTAATCACTGTGGGCGACCCGGCTAGAGTGCCTGAGGTGTCTAAATATTTTGATAAAATAGAGGTGCAAAAGGCGCATCGTGAATTTGTTAGTCATACGGGTTATATTGGTACCAAACGCCTTACAGTGGTATCCACCGGAATCGGACCGGATAATATTGATATTGTATTAAATGAGTTGGACGCGCTTGCTAATATTGATTTTGGCAGCAGGCTGCCCAAGCAGGAGTTGAAAAGTCTTGAAATAGTGCGAATGGGTACATCTGGCTCCCTGCAGGAAGATATACCGGTAGATGATTTGGTAGTGAGCACTTTTGGTATTGGCCTGGACAATTTGCTGCACTTTTATCATTATGAAGAAAATGCAGAAATAGCCTATTTGCGTAATGCCTTTGAAGCACATACGGCACTGACAAATGCCTCTGTGAGACCATATATGGTCGCCGGCTCTATCCATTTGTTGAATAAGTTTCCGGTGAGGGAGGGGTATCATCATGGGATTACGGTTACCTGTCCGGGATTTTATGCACCACAAGGCCGACAGCTCCGCTTGGCGCCTGCTTTTCCTAATTTGATAGATGCGCTCTCAACCTTTAATTCGGGAAACCACAGAATTACAAATTTTGAAATGGAGACTTCGGCCATCTACGGTCTCGGTAAGCTTTTGGGTCACCACTGCCTTTCTATAAACACAATTGTAGCCAACCGGCAGACTAAGAGCTTCACAAAGGATGCAGCCCAAGCGGTTGATAATATGATTAAACAATCGCTAGAATTATTGGTGCAGTAAGTGGTAATGCTCTTTTACCCCAGATTACGCATTAGGAATTTAAAAGAAAATTATTATGGCAAATAATCCACAAAATAGTGAAAAAAGCATAATAAATTATGGTTTTTGAGCTATTGAAGTGGATTAGAAGCAAGAATAATTTTATATAAAGAGT
>DATGQB010000185.1:0-6632 GCA_035304405.1 Edaphocola sp. | reverse complement strand
CTACTTTGCACAAAGAAGATTTGTACTCACTCCGCTGGCAGAAATCGCTCCTGATTTTTCAGACCCCTTAAGTAAACAGACGGTAGGGCAAATATTGGCACAATGCGCTGACCCTCTACCGGTGCAAAGACTGGATTGATTTTTCTTTCCGCGGCTTAATTTTTATATTTGTTTGGCTATGTATTCATTGGCAGAAGAAAATTATCTCAAAGCACTGTATCTGCTCTCTGGTGATGTGGGTACGGTAAGTGTAAACGACCTCAGCAAGCACCTTAATATCAAGATGCCTACTGTCAATAGTATGATGAAAAAACTATTTGACAAAGGCCTGATTGTGTATGAAGTGTACAAGCCTATAAAACTCACAGCTCTAGGAAAGAAAGAAGCTGCGCTCATCCTTCGCAAACATCGGCTCACTGAAATGTACCTGGTACAAGAAATGGGCTTTGGCTGGGAAGAAGTGCATGCCATTGCCGAACAAATAGAACATATAGACGCACCCGCCTTCTTTGACAGGATGGATGCCCTGCTGGGCTACCCTAAGGCCGACCCTCATGGCTCCCCTATCCCTAACAAACAGGGCGAAATAGAATGGATAGCTTATACCAAACTCACCGACTGCCATGTGGGCGACAATGTGAAACTAGCTGCCGTTACTAATTCTTCAGATGACTTTTTAAAATATCTGAATTCTAAGAATATCAAACTGGGCGATAGCATCAGCATCATTGGAATAGAAGCGTATGACGGCAGCATGCAACTCGCTATTGCTAACCGACAACCAGATAATTTCAGCAAAATCGTCTGCGAAAAGCTTTTGGTACTGCCCGCAGAGGACCTAGTGACATGATGCCGGTATGCGTGGGCCACAATTAATTCAGCCATCCCTTCTAAGATTTACACTAATTTTGCATTAATAATTTCATTATTCAAAAACACTATTTGCCATGAAGAAAATATATACTTTACTGGCTTTTGCCCCAATATCTTTGGCAACTTTTGCTCAGATTCCGAGTGGCATGTATGCAGAAACAGAAGGGCTTACGGGCTATGCCCTGAAAACAAAACTGCACCAAATTACAAAGGCCACGCATCAAGATAAAGGGTATGGCGCATTGTGGACAGCCTTCAAAACTACAGATGTAGACCAGTACTATGAGCAAGACGGCAGTGTGCTTGACATCTATTCTGAAAATCCTAATGGTACCGACCCCTATGTGTATTATTATGACAATAATGACCAATGCGGCAATTACAGCAATGAAGGCGACTGCTACAATCGGGAGCATCTGGTGCCACAAAGCCTGTTTAACCAGGCTTCGCCGATGAAAAATGATGTGCACTTTATTTTCCCTACAGATGGTAAGGTCAATGGCCAAAGAGGCAATCTACCTTTTGGCAAAGTAAACTCACCCAACTGGACATCCTCCAATGGTTCTAAAAGGGGCCCCAACGCCACCCCCGGTTTTAATCAGACGGTATTTGAGCCCATTGATGAGTTTAAAGGAGATGTGGCCAGAGCTATTTTCTACTTCGTTACCAGATACCAGAATCTGCTCGGCAACTTTTCGCAGGGTAATATCTTGAATGCCAACAGTCCGGGAGGGCTGCAACAATGGCAGGTAGATTTGCTGCTCGATTGGCATCACCTAGACCCCGTGAGCGATAGAGAAAGAGACAGAAACGATGCTGCATATCTTTTTCAGAAAAACAGAAACCCATTTGTGGACTATCCGCATTGGGTGGACTGTATCTGGGGTACTGCAGACTGCTCAGACAGTAGCACCTCTGTGCGTCCGGAGCAGGCCTGGGTATCCACCATCAGTATATACCCCAATCCGGCGGAGCAAAATCTGACCATTTATTTTGAACAATCTACTGAAGTGCAGCACATGAGCATTTATTCAATAGAAGGAATATTGAGACAAGAGCTCCCCATGGTGCAAAATGCATCACAGATAGAGTTGCCGCTTAATGAGCTCAGCTCTGGCATATACTATATCCGCATCAATACTGCAAAAGGAATAGCGGTCAAAAAATTTATCAAACTATAGCAGCTAGGCTGATTATTTGAAGCCGAAAAAAACGCGCCAGATGTAGCCATACATCTGGCGCGTTTTTTATTGGTATGCCTTTAACTTAACCCTTATAACCGTAAAGCGATTTTTTAAACAATAATATGATACAATCTACTATTTCGAGTAGCGCACATTTAGCGCAGTCTTATTCTGCGTTCTATCTCAAAAGGAAAACTGTTGCGCCCCTGCATCGCCTCATTGAGCATCTTGAGCAGACGCTGCTCCCATTTTTGTTGCTCATCGGCTATAGTAGAGTGGTAGGTATCCTTATCATACTGTTGCTGCAACTTTGAGCCCTTGCTTTCAATAGCTACAAATACAGGTTTGAGTTGCTGCTCCAGACCCAGACTTTTTTTTAATTGTATTGTATTCAAGGTATCTTCCAGCCAAATTTGCTTGAGCACAGCAATGATAAAATGCCCCTTTTCATGCCGGAGCAAAGCTTGCTTACGCACATCTGATGCGGTATCCAAAAATGGCTTATACACATAACTATTCGCTTTCACTTGTTGCATCGTAGCACGTACCCATACCCAGCCTTCTTCCCACTGTTCTATAGTCATAAGGGTATGCATGGCCAGAGCCGCCGTCTTACCATCTATTTTGGCATTAGAGGGGGTAAAGTCTGCCCATGTTAATGGTATATCTTCAAAGGAGATGCTGTCTGTACTTTGAGCATACAGCGGCAGCCAGGAAGTTATTCCTAGCAAAAAAGCGAATAAAACTGATTTAAAATAACACATAGCTTAACTATGTAGCACAAAAATAGCGCCTAACTATGTGCATTATAGGGAATTGGCTATATTTTAGCACTTGGCCTACCCCTTTCTGCAGACCTGCTGAAAATAAAATTCAAGACGGGCAGCCACTACATCCCAGTCAAACTGGGCCATAATCACCTCTCGACCGGCCTCACCCACTTGCTTACGCAGGGCGGTATCAGATAAGAGTTTATTACAAGCTTGAGCAAAACGGTCGGTGTCCACAGCCAGAATAACCCCATCGCCAGAGTCGATATTCAGCCCCTGAAATCCTACATTCATACTCACCACCGGCACTGCCATGGCCATGGCTTCTAAGACCTTATTTTGCGTACCTGCTCCAAAGCGTAATGGCGCCACCACAATAGCGGCCTCCTGATACCATTCTTTCAAGTCTTTGACAAATCCGGTTACGATTATCTTATTGCTAGCCAGAGCTTTTACTGCATCTACGGGACGCTGGCCCGCAATCACAAACTGCACATTAGGGTGCTGCTCCAGTATTTTTGGAAGAATATCCTGCGCAAAGTATTGCACCGCATCCACATTGGGCGCATAATCCATGTTACCCGTAAAGAGTATGGTGCGATTGTTGTTATAATTGTGCGCCTCGGTATGATATAGAGAGGTATCTACACCATTGGGCAGTATAGCCACATTATTTATTTGCTGTTGCGTTTCCAGCCAGGATTTATCCTCGCGTGAGCACACCAGTGTAAGGTCAAAATGGTTAAGAATATGCTCGTAGCCCTTCACCCGGTTATATTCCAGTATATTAAAGCGTCTTTGAAGGCCCGTTGTGGCATCCATACGACGCTTCCAGTACAGCGAATACGCATCTGGCAGGTCCAGAATACGGGGCACCTCTTTGTGATGCGCAAAATATTGCGCCATGCGCAGATGCTGCACATGTATAGCATCGTAATGCTCAGTAGCAATAAGCTTTTCTACCTTGCGCTTCATTTTTCCGGAGGCAAAGTAGCTTACCTGGAGCGGTGTCTTGCTCAGCAGCCCTTTGATGACATTAAAGTAAGATTTCAGTTTGGGATGCGTTACCAGATGGATATGCTTAAAAATACCATCCAATGCCGGCAAATGATCCAAATCTGAGCGCTCCTCTAAGAAGGTAAGTAAGTGCAGCTCATGCTGTTTGCATAGTCTTTTTGCAAGATTGTATATTTTCAGCTTGTCGCCTCGATAAGGGGGATAAGGAAAACGATTGGCTGCAAAAAGTATTTTCATAACGACGAAGTAAAAAATGTGATTATCAGCTTAAAACCGTTGCCTTACTGCAAGAGCAAAGCAACGGTTTTCAAATTCAGTTAGCACTAAGCGTATGCGCTTATTCCCATTCGATAGTGGCAGGTGGTTTAGAGCTAATATCATAGACCACTCTGTTTACACCTCTCACATTGTTGATAATATCGTTAGAAATTTTCGCCAGCAAATCATAAGGCAGATGTGCCCAGTCGGCAGTCATACCATCTACAGAAGTTACTGCTCTTAATGCCACAGTAAACTCATAAGTACGCTCATCGCCCATTACGCCCACACTTTGCACAGGCAATAAAATGGTACCGGCTTGCCATACCTGATTATACCAGCCCGAAGACTTAAGGTGGCGGATATAAATATCATCAGCCTCTTGCAGCATAGCTGCCTTCTCGGCAGTGACTGCACCAAGGATACGAATACCTAATCCCGGACCCGGGAAAGGATGGCGCTCCAGGAATGAGCTTTGTAATCCCAGTTCGGCACCTACACGACGCACCTCATCTTTGAATAGGAAACGTAAAGGCTCTACCAGTTGAAGATTCATTTTTTCTGGTAATCCACCAACATTATGATGCGACTTAATAGTTACTGAAGGGCCATTTACAGACACCGACTCAATCACATCCGGATAGATGGTACCCTGACCCAAGAAAGTAACATCCTTAAGTTTCTCTGCTTCCTCCTGGAAAATATCAATGAATAATCCACCGATAATTTTACGCTTACGTTCGGGATCGCTTACGCCATCCAACTGTGCATAAAAGCGCTCTTTGGCGTCTATACCTTTTACATTCAGCCCAAGTACTTTATAGCTTTCCAGCACTTGCTCGAATTCGTTCTTTCTCAGCAAGCCATTATCTACAAAGATACAGTACAGATTGTCGCCAATAGCTCGGTGAATCAGCGTTGCTGCGACGGTAGAGTCTACCCCACCGCTGAGCGCCATCACAACTTTTTCATTACCGAGTCTTTCTTTGAGCGCAGCTACCGTTTCATCTACATATGCTGCAGGGGTCCAGTTTTGCGTACAACCGCAGATAGCCACTACAAAGTTTTTGATTAACTCGCGCCCCTGACTACTGTGGGTTACTTCCGGATGAAATTGAATACCATATACCGGCTGGTTAAAACCCGAAAGTCTATAGGCCGCTACCGGGATGCTTTCTGTTTTGGCCAGGACCGTAGCAGATTCCGGTAAGTGTTTGATGGTATCACTATGGCTCATCCACACTTGAGAGCCTGCGTCAATATTTTGAAGTAGAGGGTCTTGTGCTACTATATCCAAATGCGCTCTACCGTATTCACGAATACTAGATTTGCCTACTTGCCCACCATGCTGCATGGCCATTAGTTGCGCACCATAGCATACACCTAGTACAGGTACCTGAGCAGCCCAGGCACTAGTGTCGGGTTTCGGGGCATTTTCGTCATTTACCGAAAAAGGGCTACCAGAAAGTATCACCCCTTTGATATCCGGAGTAAGATTAAGCGGTTTAAGGCATGGTACGATTTCACAATAGACATTTAGCTCTCTGATACTGCGTGCAATCAATTGCGTATATTGAGAACCGAAATCGAGAATAAGGATTTTTTCGTTCATGAGAAATTTACGGCAAATTCTAGGAGAATGTATATAAAATAAGGCACAAAAGTACAAGAAATTTTGCCATTAATAAGGAAAAAGGAGCTGTTTTTTAAACAGCTCCTTCAATTTAACGAACCTATAGAATTAGCAATTAAGCTTCACCAGTAGCGCCAAAATTCATTGGCATACCGCCGTCTTGAGATATTTCGTCTTTGATAAGACCGTTAGTAGATTCAAAACGTTTGATATTATCGATTAAAGCACGCATTAAGCGTTTAGCGTTAAAAGGAGTCATTACAATACGAGAGCCTACTTTCGCTTTAGGCATACCCGGCATAACGCTGATAAAGTCTAATACGAATTCAGAATTGGAGTGCGTGATGATAGCAAGGTTTGAATACAACCCATTCGCATTCTCTTCAGTTAGTTCAATGTTGATACCTTGTTGTTCTTGATTTTGATCAGCCATTTTGTTGATACTTTTATGAAATTTATTAATCTGATTAGAGAGCAAATATAAGCTTTTTGCAGCTGTATTAAAAAATCAATTTTTTTTTGGCAGAAAAATAAATGGCTGTATATTTGCACTCCTTTCAAGAAAGTCTAAGTGCTTTCCTGGTCCTATAGCTCAGTTGGTTAGAGCACCTGACTCATAATCAGGGGGTCCTTGGTTCAAGTCCAAGTGGGACCACAAATAACGGACAATTAAGAGGCTGTCTCAAAAGGGCAGCCTCTATTATATGTGGAAATGTGAAAAAAAAGGACGACCGAAGCCATCCTTTCCTCATAGATTTTACGTCTATGATGTTGTATGTGTACATCAAAGGTAGTCTTTAAGACGTATAATCAGCAACAGGCGATGTTACTTCCGCCAAGTTTGGATGAGTTAATAGATGCTCATCATCCCGTAAGAGTTATCAATACCGTATTAGA
>DATGQB010000184.1:0-13522 GCA_035304405.1 Edaphocola sp. | reverse complement strand
AAAATTATTATGGCAAATAATCCACAAAATAGTGAAAAAAGCATAATGAATTATGGTTTTTGAGCTATTGAAGTGGATTAGAAGCAAGAATAATTTTATATAAAGAGTCTAATGCGTAATCTGGGTTAAAGTCGCGAAGGGCATGGATATAATAGGTAGGGATATTTTTTTCCCGGCACACTAGCCGCCAAAGAATGGTTATCAGGCTAGAAAATCTGCCCATCTTTATCAAGTTGCGAATAAGAAGATGTCTCTACAGGGCAGGTCTAACAATAGAAAGACTGACCCTACTTTCTAATCATAGAAAAGGATATAAAAAAGCCACCATTGACATATGGGCAATGGTGGCTTTTGAATGCTTATAGTGGTATTAATTCACACCTTTTTCTTTCATAATCTTATTCATCCATCTGAGCAAGATAAAGCCCATAGCGGCAGAAATAAGCAACAAACCAAAGTTTACGAGGAAGAAGTTGGCCTTATTTTCGTAGTTGTACCAAGTTTTGGCAAGCATACCGGACAGTTTATTACCGATGGATGTAGACAAGAAGAAGCCACCCATCATAAGCGCCGTAATGCGCGAAGGACTGAGTTTGGACACCAAAGAGAGACCCATCGGGCTGAGGAACAGCTCGCCTACGGTGATAACGCCATAGCAGGCTATAAGCCACAGTGCAGATACCTTAACGGCACCGTTACCACTGGCATATACCGCCCCTACCATCACCAGGCAGGACAGTGCGGATATAAGCATACCCCAGGCTATTTTGGCAGGTGTGGAAGGCTCTTTACCTCTTCTTTTAAGGAAACCAAAGAATGCTACTACCAGCGGCGTAAGCGCCACTACCCAGAATGGATTGATACTCTGAAACAATTCGGTATTGGCTGTGGCCACCACGGTACCTTCTGTAGGCAGGCGTGAGGGGTCCATATTTTTAAAATAATTTGGATAGCCCTCTACTTTGATATTCTGGCCGTTTTCGTCTTTTATAATTACAAACTTTTCGTTCACCGAATCTACAGTTTGCACTTCGTATTTGACGGTATCTGCCAGAGAAAGTTTGGACGATATCTCGGCAGCTGTACCGCTCATTTGTCTATTAGTATAGTTTTTGGCCCAGTCGGTAAGAACGGTACCATTTTGCTTAAATACCGCCCAGAACATAATACTTACTGCAAAGATGGCCAATAAAGCTGCAACCGGACGTTTATCTGTTTTTTCTGCCTTCCAATACAGCGAAAGGAAGAAGACGATAACCGGAATACAAGCGAAAATAAAGGCATCGTCACTATTGCTACCAATAAGGTTAGCAGGATTGCTGAACAATGTGCCGAGTGTAGAAAGATTGGAAAAATCGACCTGTGAAAAATCGAAAGGATACATCCAGCCGACCATACCCACGATAATTGCGGGTAGGAATACCACAGAAAACAGTTTACCAATGCTAATATCATTGGGCGATACCGGTTTTAGGACATTGGCAGCCTTGTAATGACGAATACCTAGAGAAAAGACAATCAAGCCAAGGAACATACCACAACCTGCTGTAATAAATGCGGCTTCCCATCCATATTTATTGCGCATAAAGGCAGCAATAATGTTACAGATAAAGGCGCCTATATTGATGCCCATATAAAAGATATTGAAGCCCGCATCTTTCAAATGCTTGTATTGGTCGGTAGAGTACAGATTGCCCAGCAAGGTGGAAATGCTCGGCTTAAAAAAGCCATTACCGATAATCACCAAAGCCATGGAGAGGTAGAAATAATTGAGCCCCTCCAAAGCAAAGCCTATATAACCCAGCCCCATCAATAAGCCACCGATATACACCGCTTTGATATAGCCTAGTTTACGGTCTGCCAAAAAGCCACCAAGAAAGGGAGTAAGGTATGTGAGTGCAATATACGTGCCGTACAGGCTATAGGCTTCTTTAGGGTCAAAACCCATACCGCCATTGTCCTTGCTTTCAATCATATAAAGCACAAAAATGCCGAGCATGAGGTAATAGCCAAATCGCTCCCACATCTCGGTAAGGAATAAAAATGGTAGCCCCTTCGGGTGACGCTTCGATGGCGTCGCTTCTTGTTGTACTATCTCCATAATAACCTTAAGATTTAGCTTGCAAAATAAGCATTTAACTTTATTGTTGTATAACGATTTGAATATTGGTTATTATTTTGACATAAAAAATGCGAAAAACAGCGGGTTTATAAAATCAGAAGAGGCTTGCGCTGGTGCTGCACAAGCCTCTTGCTTAATATCTCTAAATGCTATTTCACATCGCCCATGAGTTTTCTCACCAAGGGTGCTATCACTATAAGTAGTACCCCTGCGATAAGCGCATATATACCCAGCTGTTTATATCCCTCTGTAAATAACTCCAGTTTCACGGCTGCAGGCGCCTTCTCATCCGGACTAGACATATGAGAACCTAGCAAACCTGCCACATACTGGCCGTAGGCAGAGGCCAAGAACCATAAACCCATCATCATACCGCCCAGGCGCTGAGGCGACAATTTGGTAACAATAGAAAGCCCGATTGGAGACAAACATAATTCGGCAAATGTTACTACCAGATATCCAAAAGTAAATAGCTCCAAGTTAGTCTTTCCGGTATTCCAGTCTGCAAAGAATCGAGTATAGTAGAACATGTAGAAAGCAATACCAAGTAGCACAAACCCTAAACCAAACTTGACAACGGTATTGGGCTCGAGCTTTTTACGGGCAAGACGCAACCAAATAATACCCAGCAACGGACTGAATATAATGACAAACAATGCATTGGCGCTATTGTTCACGATATTGGCATCTAAAGGCAATCCCAAAAAGGTATTATTTAGATTATATTTGGCAAATAGTGCCAGAGAGCCCCCACTTTGCTCAAATATTCCAAAGAAGATGATAGAAAATATGATAAACAATAAAGCAGCAACCATTTTTTTCTTGGCTGCAGCAGACTCAGTTCTTGATAGTTCATAAAAGAAATAAACTAATGCCGCTGGGCCAATAATCATCATAAAGATATCGGTATAGTCGGTATTGTCAATCATGATGTGGATTAGCGGCAGGCACAACAAAACACCTAGATACACCATCACTTCACGGGTGGTTCTTTTCGCCTTCGGCAATGCCAGCAAAGGAGAGTCCCCTATCGGGCCAAGTGACTTTTTGGTCAGGGCAAAAATGATGATACCGATTACCATCACAATGGATGCTGCTAAGAATGCCATGTTCCAGCTTACATATTTACCCAGATACACACAGAGTATACCACCCAGGAAAGAGCCAAGATTAATACCGGAATAGAAAAGCGAAAATCCGGCATCCCTGTTCTTATCTCCTTCCTTATAGAGCTCCCCTACCATAGTGGAAATATTGGGTTTAAAGAATCCTGTACCTACGATAGAGAGGGTGATACCCCAGAAAAAGAAGTCATGCGGGTTGATAGCTATGAGTAGGTTACCTGTAGCCATCACAATACCCCCAAAGAATAATGATTTTCTAAAGCCCAGAATCTTATCTGCGAATACACCGCCGATAAAAGTAAAAGCATAAACAAATGCCTGTATGGCACCATATTTCAGATTAGCTACTTTGTCTGACAAAAGAAACTGATCTACCATAAAAATAGTGAGAATGCCCCGCATGCCATAAAAGCAAAAGCGCTCCCACATCTCCACCAGACTCAAATACCATAATTGTTTGGGATAAGTACCCTTGTAATTCCTTATTTCCTCGAGTTGTTGTTGTTTCATGACTATAGTTTTAAAACAATTGAAGCCTTCGAATTGTCGAAGGCTTCATAAAGGTAAGTGTAAAAAATTGAATTATCTTACACCATGCATCATTTTACTGATTACTTTATTTAAAAGAATAAGTAGTAAACCACAAAGCATCACAAATCCTGCAATGTATGTAAACACCTCTCCTGCACCTAACTTCTCTACTACAGATGCCAAGTAGCCACCAATAAAGTTTGCCACAGATGAAGACAACATCCATACAGCCATCAGTATAGAAGCCAGTTTTGGAGGAGATAATTTCGTCACTACAGACAAGCCCACCGGAGACAAACACAGCTCACCAATTGTATGCAATAAATAGGTCATTATCAACCACATCAATGCTGCTTTATTAGCCTCGTCAGCAATGTCCCCGTTAGCAGCACGCTCACCTACTGCACCTAACATGAATAAGAAACCTAAACCTAAAATAATCATACCTACGCCCATCTTAACAGCAGTAGAAAGCCTTTTACCCATTTTAGAATTCCAGAACATGGCAAATAATGGCGCCAAAGTCACAATAAAAATTGGGTTTACAGACTGAAACCAGGAAGTAGGAATTTCAAAGTTGCCGACCCTACGGTCAATGAATTTATCTGTATACAAAGACAAGGAAGAGCCTGCTTGTTCAAATCCAGCCCAGAAGAATACCGCAAATGCAAATAGAATGAAGATTACCGTAACTCTTTGCTTTTCTTGTGCCGGTGTCAGAATTTCTCCGGTAAGCGGGTTTTTGGAAACTGCAGCAGCATTCTCATTCGCTACCCCTTCAAACTCAGGCTGAGTTTTACCCACTGGTTTTTTGCCTAGATTACCTAAATATTTCTGAGCAAAAGTGTTGAAAACCAGCTGACCAATAAGCATACCAATACCAGCGGCCAAAAATCCATAACGGTATCCATAAGCTACAGAACCATCAGCATTGGTAGTCTTAAACAAGTTATCTGTAAAGTAGCCAATCACAAACGGAGCCAGTAATGCCCCAAGATTAATACCCATGTAGAAGATAGAGAATGCCGAGTCGCGCCTGTCATCGCCATCTTCGTACAAACCACCTACTAAGGTAGAAATGTTAGGTTTGAAAAATCCATTACCTATAATGAGCAAAAACAGACCTAAATACAAGCCGTTCATATCATTCCAGGCAAACAATGCAAACTGACCCAGCATCATTGTGATACCACCTATGGTAATGGCATTACGCTTGCCTATATATTTGTCTGCTAACCAACCACCAATCAAAGGCGTGAAGTAAACCAATCCGGTAAAGTAACCATACAGGAGTGTGGCTTGCGCAGGGTCCATCCCCAAACCACCTTCAAACAACTTTTTAGTAAGATACAGTATTAATATGGCACGCATACCATAGTAACTGAAGCGCTCCCACATCTCTGTAAAAAAGAGCAAATACAAGCCCTTAGGATGCCCTTTACGATTCGGCTTTTCATCAATTTGTAAAGTAGATGGATTCATAGAAATTCTGAAAATTTGTTTTAATGTTAGCTATGACAGCGGCACGCAGCCGCAGTAACCCGAAAAAATTTCGCAATTAACACACAATAATAAGATATTTCAATCACTTGTGCCTAAAATGAGCATCTAAAATTCTAAAGAAGCTAAAATTTTAGCCCAAACAGGACATAGGCAACTGATTATCCACACATTACAGCAATAATACCGAACTTAAAATATCTACCCTGGCGCAAAAAATTTAAAGTACTATCCTATTGAAACACCCACTTTATTGGTCCATAAAGCGCTACTCTGCACATTTTGTAACTGACTATGCATGCTTACTCAAGCTTAGGCATTAAAAAAAGGCTACTCTTCGAGTAGCCTTTGGAAAATTGAAAATGTGATTAATTTTAGTCTTTGATATAAGGATAGTCTTGCTGAACGTAAATATCATTATACAATTCACTCAAATCAGGCAGCGGACTTTCTTCTGCAAATTTCACGCATTCGTCCACCATCTTTTTCACTTTTTCATCTATTGCAGCAATCTCTTCCTTAGTAGCCAGTCCCTTCTCCTCAATAGTTTTGAGCACGCGTTTGATAGGGTCTTTTTCTTTATACTCTGCTTCTTCTTCTTTAGTTCTGTATTTAGCGGGATCACTCATTGAGTGTCCGCGGTAGCGATAGGTTTTGATTTCCAAGAATGTAGGACCACCTTTTTCTCTTGCACGTTTTATGGCACGCTCCATGGCCATATGCACCTCCTCTGGATTCATACCATCTACAGAGTCTGCAGGCATATCATAAGCATCTGCCATTCTGAAGATATCCAGCACTTTTGAAGTACGCTCTACAGATGTGCCCATGGCGTAATAGTTGTTTTCACACACAAACACCACAGGTAGGTTCCAAAGCATAGCCATATTGAAAGTTTCGTGCAAGATTCCCTGGCGAGCAGCTCCGTCTCCAAACATACAAACGGTTACACGATCATTTTCATTATAAGCATCTGCGAATGCAATACCGGCGCCCAGACCTATCTGAGCCCCAACGATACCGTGCCCGCCAAAAAATCGATGCTCTTTTGAAAAGAAGTGCATAGAGCCACCCTTACCTTTGGTACAGCCAGTAGCCTTACCGTAAAGCTCAGCCATACACTCATTGGCAGATATGCCTTTTGCTAAAGCCAGACCATGATCGCGATATGCGGTAATAAGATTATCATCAGGACGCATTGCAGATATTATACCGGCAGATACCGCCTCCTGTCCTATGTACAAGTGGCAAAATCCTCTGATTTTTTGCATACCGTATAGCTGACCGGCTTTCTCTTCAAACTTGCGTTGCAACAACATGCTTTCGTACCATGTGAGGTACTGCGCTTTATCAAACTGTGTTTGCACTATTCTCCGATTTTATTTCTGCGAAAATAACAAAAATAACCAAGTAAACCCAAATTGTTGGTATTTATGATGCGCACTACACCGCTTAGCGCACCAAGAACTTCACTGCCTCCACCCCAGAGCCTGCCCGGCACCCAATTATCTCCCAAGATTTTGGGATAACGGAGCATATTACGGAATTTTGCAACAGAACATCACTTATCGCCGACCTTGCAAACATTACAGAGCATAACACTGACCCAGTTTCGAAACTATAGCTTTCGAAAGTTTGACTGCCATGCCAAAGTGGTAGCCATCAGTGGTAATAATGGTGTGGGCAAGACAAATCTGCTGGATGCTGTGTATTACCTCTGCTTCACTAAAAGCTACTTTCAGAGCAGAGAAATCAATAATGTGCAGGAAGGTAAAGACGGTTTTAGAATAGAAGGCATTTTCGCTACCGAAGCAGAAATGGAGCGCACGGCAATTGTATGGAAAGAAGGCAAGAAAAAACTGAGCAATAATGATGTATTAGTAGAAAAAATGACCGACTACATTGGTAAGCATACTGCTCTCATGATTGCCCCGGACGATATAGAACTTGTAAATGGCGGTAGCACCATCAGGCGTAAGTTTATAGATGGATTGCTGTCTCAGGCCAACAGAGAATATCTGGAGCATCTGCTCGGCTATCAAAAAGTATTGGAGCAGAAGAATGCGCTGTTGAAACAACCCGGCTACATACAAGTGCAAGAGCCACTGCTTGAGGTGTATGACTTGCAACTAGCACAATATGGTGGCTATCTGATGCAGCAACGCCAACAAATATCATCGCGAATACCGGAGATGGTACGCCATTTTTATACTAAAATTGCCGGCATTCATGAGGCTATAGATGTAGTTTACCAGGCCTGTGTACCCTCAGCGGAGCAATTAATAGAACTCTTCAGATACAACCGCAGAAGAGATATTGAAGCCAAGCGCTGTACGGCAGGGCTTCATACCGAAGACTGGCAGCTGCTGCTCAATGGGCTACCCTATAAAACACATGCCTCACAGGGACAAAAAAAATCGGTACTGATAGCGCTCAAATTGTCTCAACTGGAAACACTAAGTGCCTTGGGTAAAGCTCCTATCATTTTACTGGACGATATTTTTGAAAAGCTGGACATGCACCGGCTGCAAAGACTTTTTGGAGTTCTCAGTCAGCTGGAAGTAAGGCAGATTTTTATGACGCATACCCACGCAGAGGATATGCGACAAGCACTCGCCCCACATTTTGAGGATATTATTAGTATTGCATTGTAACTAGATGGGTTCAAGGCTGAGATTTAATTATTGTTCAAATGGAAAGGATGCTTTATCCCAGATTACGCATTAGGAATTTAAAAGAAAATTATTATGGCAAATAATCCACAAAATAGTGAAAAAAGCATATTAAATTATGGTTTTTGAGCTATTGAAGTGGAGTAGAAGCAAGAATAATTTTATATAAAGAGTCTAATGCGTAATCTGGGTTTATGGGAACCATTTATACTGCCTGAGCTACCGACACATCAAAATACAAATGCTCACAG
Organism: Edaphocola sp.; assembly: GCA_035304405.1. Lineage (GTDB taxonomy): Bacteria > Bacteroidota > Bacteroidia > Chitinophagales > Chitinophagaceae > Edaphocola. The sequence goes on along the minus strand of DATGQB010000184.1, from coordinate 5,322 downwards.
CACGATTCAGGGCTGTGAGCATTGTTGCCTATTTTCGAATTTGATTGCTTATGCTTGCTTATTGCGAATCTGGGCCACAATTGCAGCGCCTCCTTTGTCCAAGACAGCTTTACCTGCAATAGCTCCTGCTTCATTCCATTGCTCCAGGGCAAAGGTGGCTTCATGTTCTATCAAGGTACTGCCGTCCAAACTACAAATGCTACCTTTGAATGCAATCCTGTTATTGCCTATTGTCGCCAATGCACTTATGGGCGTAGAACATCCTCCCATTAAGGTTTTCAGAAAATCGCGCTCAACCTTTACCGCCATTGCTGTGGCCTCATCATTTAATTGATGACAAGCTTCTAAACAAAAAGCATCTCCTTCTTTACACACAACCATTATTGCGCCCTGAGCAGGTGCTGGCAACATCCAGTCCAAAACTTCATACTGTGAAGGCAAAAGCGCTACTCTTGTTAAACCGGCTTCAGCAAAAACTGCTGCATCCCAATCACTCTCCGAAAGCTTATTTAAGCGCGTCTGCACATTTCCTCTCAAATTAACTACTTCAACTCCCGGATATTTATGCATTAACAAAGCCTTTCTTCTCACAGAGCCTGTTCCTATTTTTTTAAACTGCTCCGCCTTGCTGCTTCCTTCTTTAAAAACCAAAATATCGTGGTGCGATGCTCGGGGCAATACCGCAGCCTGAGCAATGCCTTGTGCTAGCTGCGTAGGCACATCTTTCATAGAATGCACCGCAATATCAATTTTATCACTCAGTAAATAAGCGTCTAAAGTTTTGGTAAAAACTCCCTCTACGCCCATTGCGTACAATGGGGTTACTAAATCCAAATCTCCCTCACTTTTTACCGGCACTAACACTGCTTTATATCCTTTTTCTTCCAGAAGACTTTTTACTGTATTAGCCTGCCACATTGCCAACTGGCTATCTCTAGTGCCTATTCTTAATGTTCTCATTATTGTATTTGTTTATAATTTGCTCAGCGCTTTGTCGCCTGTTCTTTTTCTTTAAAAGCGATACACACCCAGCCAATCCATTGCATTTTTCGCTAAAAGTGCCTCTTGTAGTGCCTTGTCCTGAATATGTGTTTCGATTAATTTTCCAGGATGATGCTCACCTAGGGGGAATGGATAATCACTGCCCATGCATATCTTATCTTTACCCATTACGTCAATCACAAAATCTAGGGCCTTTGCATCATGCACCAATGCATCTATCCAGAACTTACCTATGTAATCTCTAGGAGCCACCGGATTATCAATAGCACACAAATCAGGGCGCACATCAAAACCATGTTGAATGCGACCAATGGTAGCCGGGAAACTGCCGCCACCATGGGCGAAAGCAACTTTCAGATGAGGGAATTTTTCAAATACACCACCAAATATCATAGAGCAGATGGCTCTTGAAGTCTCGGCCGGCATACCCACCAGCCATGGCAGCCAATAACGCTTCATATCATCCTCTCCCATCATCTCCCAGGGATGTACGAAAATGCTCGCACCCATTTTTTCTGCTGCTTCCCAAAATGGAAAGTAATAAGGGTCGCTTAAGTTTTTGCCATTGATATTGGAGCCAATCTCTATTCCGGGCATTTTAAGCACCTTGATACAGCGCTCCATTTCTTTGATGGCTAAGTCCACATCTTGCAGCGGCACTGTACCCAGACCGATAAAACGTGAGGGATGCTGCTCCACCACAGAAGCTATATGATCATTAAAAAATCGAGAGGTTTCTAAACCATGTTGCGGATGTGCCCAGTAGTTAAATAATACGGGAATGGTAGAAAGCACCTGTACCGTTACTTCTGTCTCATCCATCTCCTTGATTCGCGTATGACCATCCCAGCAATTTTGTTCTACTTCTCTAAAGAAAGTGTCGCCTTTAATCATCTTTGCACAGCAAGGCTTATGATGTTGCAAAGTGATAAAATCACCATAACCAAACTTTTCAAACCAATTAGGTATGTGCTCGGGCATGATGTGGGTATGTATATCTATCTTCATAAATTCAAAAATACTGCGTAAAAATGCTAAAGTAAAAAATACTTTCGCAAGGCTTCTACAAAGGTACAGAGAACATTAGGATAAATAAACCTAACAAGCATGTATCCTACCTTAAGTAAAACTCCTACTCTGCCAAATTTATTCAAAAAAAAAAAACGACATAATATTATTGTTTTACGATAATTTTTTATCTTAGCACAAAGATAATAATTATGCGTAGCCTGCAAATTCTAAAAGTCTTCCTATTGCTGTTTGGCATGTCACGTGTCATTTTCTGTTTTTTCGAAATTGGCTTGTCGATTATGCATCTCATTAACCCCGAGCGTGGTATGGCGCTGAATCTTTATGGCTATGAGGTAAACCAATCGTTGCCCCATTCCTGGTTATATCTGCTGGCCTACACTGTATCTTATGTTATTTTCATTCTGGGTTTATATAAAATTAAAGAAGCGGTAGATGAGCTTTTTTTATTAAGAATTTTTGAGCATAAAGTAAGCCAAAGTTTTTTCCAGGCAGGCAACGCTTTTCTGATAAGTGCGATATTGAACTATCTAATATTCACGCTACTGCAGTCGCAGCATGGCAGCGCTACATTACTTCCTGAATTCGAAGGAACATTCGAGTCTGTATATTTTCATGTGATAATTGGATTGCTGTTGCGTATTCTTGGTGTCGTGCTCAATATTGCCAATGGTATCAAAGCAGAAAACGATCTTACTATCTAAAAAAGCAAACTTCATTTTATGCCTCTAGTCATCAACCTAGATGTGATGCTTGCCAAAAGAAAAATGCGCTCCAATGAACTAGCTGAGCGCATTGGGATTACGGTGACCAATCTTTCAATATTAAAAACCGGCAAAGCCAAAGCCATACGCTTTACTACACTTGAGGCTATATGCAAAGTGCTCGAGTGTCAACCAGGAGATATACTGGAATATGTGCCGGAATAGCACAGCGATTTAACCATAGAAAAGACGAGCAAATTAAATATGGAGATAAGTCACAAAAGCAACAGCCGCTACTAGAGCGGCTGTTTACTGTATTATTTTAATGTAGTATTACAAAGTACGTTTAACTTCTACTTCTTCATAACCTTCGATGATATCACCAACCTTAATGTCGTTGAAGTTTTTGATACTCAAACCACATTCGTAACCGGCAGCTACTTCTTTCACATCATCTTTAAAGCGTTTCAGTGATGACAACTCACCGTGATGTATTACTATACCGTCTCTGATTACATTCAGCTTAGTATTTCTGCTAAACTTACCATCCATCACATAACATCCGGCAATAGTACCTACGCCACTGATTTTAAACACCTCGCGTACTTCGATATTACCCACCACTTTTTTCTCAATGGTAGGCTCCAACATACCCTCCATCGCTTGTTTGATTTCGTCGATGGCATCGTAGATAATGGAGTAGTAGCGAATCTCGATGTTTTCTTGCTCTGCCAACTTACTGGCCTGAGCAGAAGGTCTCACTTGGAATCCGAGGATAATTGCATCAGAAGCAGACGCCAACAATATATCAGACTCTGTAATTTGGCCTACACCTTTGTGTACGATGCTTACCACGATTTCTTCAGTAGAGAGTTTCTGCAATGAATCGCTCAAAGCTTCTACAGAACCATCGAAGTCACCTTTGATGATAACGTTAAGTTCTTTAAAGTTGCCCAATGCCAGACGACGACCAATCTCGTCGAGTGTGATATGCTTACGGGTTCGGATACCTTGCTCACGCAGAATCTGAGCTCTGCGGTTTGCAATAGACTTTGCTTCCGACTCTTCTTTATACACTTTGAATCTCTCACCTGCTTGAGGCGCGCCATTCAAACCAAGTACCTGTACAGGAGTGGATGGTCCGGCTTCCTTCACACGTTGTCCGCGTTCGTTAAACATAGCCTTCACCTTACCGAAGTGCTGACCAGATACGATTACATCGCCCGTGCGCAGGGTACCATTTTGCACCAATACTGTAGATACAAAACCTCTACCCTTATCCAATGAGGCCTCGATTATCGAACCCACACCTACTTTTTCAGGATTGGCCTTAAGCTCCAGCATTTCTGCTTCAAGGAGGATTTTTTCCAATAACTCATCAATACCAATACCCTTCTTAGCAGATATTTCCTGGCTTTGGAATTTACCTCCCCAGTCTTCAACTAGGATATTCATACCGGCTAGTTGCTCCTTGATACGCTCAGGATTTGCCGTTTCTTTATCTATTTTGTTGATTGCAAACACCATTGGCAGACCCGCAGCCTGAGCATGCGATATAGCCTCTCTTGTTTGCGGCATGATAGCATCATCTGCTGCCACCACGATTACTGCTACATCCGCAGCTTTAGCACCCCTTGCACGCATGGCGGTAAACGCTTCGTGACCCGGAGTATCTAGGAAGGTGATATTCTTACCGGAATCAGTAGTAACTCTATAAGCACCGATGTGCTGAGTGATACCACCGGCCTCACCGGCTACCACGCTAGCGTTACGGATATAGTCGAGCAATGAAGTTTTACCATGGTCAACGTGACCCATGATAGTAACCACAGGAGCACGCTCTACAGTATCTTCCAAGCCTTCGTCGTCATCAGCTTCTTCATCAGCATCCTGTTGAAGATTGATAAATTCTACTTCACGGTTAAATTCACTAGCCACCAGCTCTATCACCTCTGCATCGAGACGTTGGTTGATAGATACCATAATACCCAGGCTCATACATTTACTAATCACCTCGGTGAATGGCACATCGAGCAAGGTTGCCAGTTCGGAAACAGAGATAAACTCAGTCACCTGCAATACGCTGCCATCGTGCTCTGCTTCTGCTGCAGCACGTTTTTCGGCCATTTCTTCGCGCTTGCTTCTTCTATATTTTGATTTAAGGTTTTTCCCGCGACCGGCACCACCAGCCAGTTTGGCTTGTGTTTCCCGAATTTTTTCCTGAATCGCTTTTTGATCCACTTCCTGCGGCTGTTGTGCAGCTGCATTTCTGTTATTATTACGGCGATCGTGACGGTTTGGTCCTTTATTATCGTTTCTATTACCTTGACGGTTATTGTGCGCACCCTGACCTGAAGACTGCTGCGGACGTTGTTGACCGCCTCTATTTTGTTGGTTACCGCCTGCATTTTGCTGGCCTTCACCTTTCTTCTCTACAGGAATGCGTTTACGTTTACGTTTTTCTCTATCGCTACCACGCGGGCTAGACACCGGCAGTTCGATTTTACCCAGAATTTTCGGACCAGAAAGCTTCGGTGCATTCATTTCGATATGCTCTGGCTTATCTGGAGCCGGTTTTTCGGCTTTA
>DATGQB010000183.1:0-9303 GCA_035304405.1 Edaphocola sp. | reverse complement strand
AACCCAGATTACGCATTAGACTCTTTATATAAAATTATTCTTGCTTCTAATCCACTTCAATAGCTCAAAAACCATAATTTATTATGTTTTTTTCACTATTTTGTGGATTATTTGCCATAATAATTTTCTTTTAAATTCCTAATGCGTAATCTGGGTTAAAAAACACAAACAAGAGTAACAGCACTTATTTCCGAAGTCTGAAAAATTTGCGATAGAAGCGTATGATTACTAGCGTGATACAAGCGAGGCACCTCGATTTTAACATCAGCTACCGAAACTTTTTATTAAATTTGGAAGTTGGTTTCAGTTGTAGGAACGAATTATTATTAGACCAAAAATTAAATTTATTAATGAAAAAGATTTTTTTGACGGCTTTGACCGCCATGTGCTTTGTACCTTTTGCAAAGGCCGAGCAGGTATGGAACCCAATGGTTTGGGAGCAACAACTTGCGCACCCGGCCTTTACCTTCAAACTGGATGAAGTAAGTACCAAAGCATTATTAGCACAAGCCGGCAACAATCTTCAATCGGCTGTGCGGATCAGTCTGCCAACGCCGGATGGAAAAGTAGCAACCTTTAAAATATGGCGAAACAGCCTTATTCCTGCAGCATTACAGCAGAAGTTTCCAGATGTATGGTCATTTACAGCGGTTAATGTTTCTCATACAGCCATGACGGCAAAAATTGAATTTAGTCCGCGCGGATTATATGCCATGATTTTTGATGGCGACAATACCTATTTTATCGACCCGCTTCACAAAGATGAGCAAGCATACAAAGCTTACTATAAGCGAGAAGCATTAATGGCAGTGGAAAATATGGCTGCCGATTGTCAGGTCCTTCCCGATGAGGAGTCACTCACCGATGCTCCGGCAGACCATATCAAAACAGCCCCATATGCACTTGGCACCGTTCGTCGTACTTACCGCCTGGCACTAAGCTGTACAGGTGAGTATGCGGTTGCCGTGGCGGGCCCCAACCCTAGCAAGGCAGATGTTTTTGCCGCCATGACCACCTCGATGAACCGCGTAAACGGTATTTATGAGCGTGAGATGGCAGTGACTATGGAGTTTATCCCAAATAATGATACCTTAATATTTACCGACCCTACTACCGATCCGTTCACAGCCAACAATAACGGTAGTGCATTGCTGTCTCAGAATCAAAGCAGCACCACCACCAGAGTAGGTTCAGCCAATTATGATATAGGCCATATATTTAGTACCGGAGCAGGCGGTATTGCCATGTTGGGAAGTGTGTGCCGCAATAATAATAAAGCCATGGGCGTTACTGGTAGGCCTAATCCAGTTGGGGACCCATTCGATGTCGATTATGTAGCCCATGAAATAGGGCATCAATTTGGTGCAGACCATTCATTCAATACCTGTTCGGGCACCGAAAACTCTGCTACCGCTTATGAGCCCGGTAGTGGTTCTACCATAATGGCTTATGCCGGTATTTGTGGAATGGTCAATAATTTACAGAGCAATTCACACGATTATTTTCACAGAATCAGCTTAAATAATTTTAATACCTATTTAGGCAGCCGTAGTCCGGGTACCTGTCCGGTAGTGGATTCTGGTTATAATGCACCCACCTTTACAGTGCCTACTACCAGCTATTACATTCCAAAGATGACTCCATTCAGTCTGGAGTTTCCTGAGGTCAGCTTCACAGATACAGGCGCTACCATATTGGTTAACATTGAGCAGTTTAATAGAGGTAATTTTCAACAGAACGAAAACCTAGGGGGCACATTCGTAACCGGACCTTCTCTGCGCTCTTTCCCTCCGGATACGGTGGCTAGTAGGACATTCCCCCGACTCGTCAACTTGCGTCAGGGTTTGCTCAGCGTAAGAGGTGAGCGCCTGGCAGAGGTGGGCAGAAATTACAACTTTGCCTATACAGCAAGAGCTATACACGCTGACGGCTGGGGCTCATTGGAAGCTGCCGGTACTCAAACTGCCGTACGCGTAGATAGTTTTGCCGGTCCGTTTACCATTCTATACCCCAACGACAGGGATTCCATCGTTCGCAATAGCAACACTACTATTTACTGGGATGTTGCAGGTTCGGATTTAGCGCCCATCAACTGTGCAGAGGTAGATATACTATTATCCTTAGATGACGGAATTACATTCCCGATTATATTGGCATCCAATGTACCCAATATAGGTACCGCAACCGTAGCTATTCCGGATGTGAGTTCGACAACCGCCAGAGTCAAGGTTCAGGCCAGCAATAATATATTCTTTACCTTTTCAAAAACCAGAGTGGTTATAGGCGACCAAGCCACCGCGCCACCAAACACAGGTATCGCAGATAAAACAAAACAGGCTTTGGTACAAGTTTATCCTAATCCTACAGATGGTATATTAAACATTCAGGTGGACAATACTAGCGGAGCCAAACTTAGCCTTATCAATACTATTGGTCAAGTAGTATGGCAAAGTGAAATGCGCAATCAGAGTCAGTATCAATTAGATACCCGTGGACTTGCCAAAGGATTTTATATCCTGAAATATGAGACTGGGGCGCAGCAAGGCAACATAAAAGTTCTTGTTCAGTAATTTAAGTTTATTTTAATATACTTTCACATCTGCCTAACAGTTTTGTGATTAATGAATGAGTATATTTGTTATAGAAATTCATTTTAAAACAAACAAAAGAATAAAACATTATGGCAAGAAAGGGAAAAAGCGGCGGATTGCTCGCATTAGGTTTAGCAGCAGCGGCATATTGGATTTGGGGAATGAAAAAAGAAGACAAAGACAAAGTGAAAGAGAAAGTAGCCAATGCTGGTAATAAACTGAAAGAGCGCATTCCCGCCGATATGAAAGAAAAATTAGACGGCATGCTGAAGAAGTCTTAACTCAGACCAATTCAAATAAAGCTTATAAAACCAAGAGAATCACTCCACTTGAGGGGGTGATTCTTTCTTTTTGTATTAACCACTATCCAGGAGTGCATTACTCTTCTTTTGAGTTGGGCCCCTTTGTTTAACCCAGATTACGCATTAGACTCTTTATATAAAATTATCCTTGCTTCTAATCCACTTCAATAGCTTAAAAACCATAATTTATTATGCTTTTTTCACTATTTTGTGGATTATTTGCCATAATAATTTTCTTTTAAATTCCTAATGCGTAATCTGGGTTTAAGGGGCTTCAGCCTTAAGGGGCATTCAATGTTGCAGGAGCGGATATTTGCTATTCTGCGCTTTGCTGGCAGTGGTTTATAATTTTTCTTCTAATAGAAGTCAACAGGGGTAATAACTGAATACTCCGTGTATGGCGGAATATGAATTCTATTTCCTCAAAGCTGTTGTTTGCATCCCTGCACATAATTCTTTAGTAGTAAGTCTTTAGTAGTAATCTCGGCCGGGCAGTTCAAAATGAAACGGCATCACCTCGTGGATGGGGTGATGCCGTTTTTATCTTAATGAGCAAAGTTAGTTAATTGCTCTGATGTTTGGCGATATATTCAGCCATAGCATTTACAGAACTCAGTACATTTCTGCTTTCTTTTGGGTCTTCCAGTTTGATCCCGTAATTGCGTTCCAAAAGTACTATAAGTTCCAAAGAATCGATACTATCTAGGCCAAGTCCCTCACCAAAAAGAGGAGCATCATCGATAATATCAGAAGGCTGCATATCCTGTAGGTTTAGCGCTTCGATAATTTGCTCTTTTAATTTTAATTTTAATTGTTCCATTATAGATAATAATATTTCATAGTTAACTGGCTACAGCCGATGAGTACTAGAGCTTTTACTCAGCCATCATTTGCTCAATAGCTGTAGCGATATCTTCTGCATTTGGTTTTGAGAAATAATCACCATCAGTGGCATATGCCGGACGGTGCGCTTTGGCAGACAAGGTTCTTGGAGCTACGTCCAACCATTTGTATCCGCCTTGGATTTCCATTACATGCTGGAACATGTATGCGGTAGCGCCACCCGGTACATCCTCATCGATGAAAATGATACGGTTAGTCTTTTGTAGGGACTTTACAATCATGTGATTGATATCAAATGGCAGCAATGTTTGTACATCTATCACCTCTACACTGATACCCTGAGGAGCGAGGTATAAATCAATAGCTTCTTGAATTACTCTCAAAGTAGAACCATAAGAAACCACTGTGATATCTTCACCTTCGCGAATCACTTCAGGTACGCCAAATGGAACAGTGAATTCCATAATATTGTCAGGCATACACTCTTTAAGTCTATAGCCATTCAGACATTCTACCACTACAGCAGGTTCATCAGATTGTAATAAGGTGTTATACATACCGGCAGCCTGCACCATATTTCTTGGCACGCATATATTCATGCCACGAAGGGCATTAATCATTACTCCCATTGGCGAACCGCTATGCCAAATACCTTCTAAGCGGTGACCTCTTGTGCGTACAATCAAAGGACATTTTTGTCCACCCTTAGTGCGGTATTGCAGGGTAGCTACATCATCACTCAAAGTTTGCAGACCATATAGCAGGTAGTCCAAATATTGTATTTCAGCAATTGGTCTTAAGCCACGTAGCGCCATACCTAAGCCTTGCCCTACAATGGTAGCCTCACGGATACCCGTATCCGACACGCGCAATGGGCCATATTTTTCCTGCAATCCGGCAAAAGCCTGATTCACGTCTCCAATCTTACCTACATCCTCACCAAATGCAAATACTGCAGGATTATTAGCCAAAGTTTGGTCAAAGAATTTGTTCAGTATCTCAAAGCCATTCATCACCGGGCTATTATCAGAGTACACTGGTTTAACTTCTTTAACATTAAGTACTGCCTTAGCAGACTGAGAATACAAATGCGAGTTGAAAGTATCTGCAGCTTCAGCAACCAATGTATCATAAAGGCTACGTAATTTTTGCAGCGCCGGTCCGTTATGATTAGCGCCGAGTTTTAAAGTGCGCTGTACTGTGCGGAATATGTCCTTGCGAATTGGCTCTTTCAATTTCACCAAGCTGTCTGCCATTGTAGCAATTTCCTGAGCGTGTGGATGACCCTCTGCTATAAGCTCTTGCATCAGCTGATTTACAGTTTCTATTTGCTGCTTAATAGGAGCGAGGAATTTGTTCCATGCCTCTTGTTTTGCAGTTCTGGCCTTATCCTTAGCTTTTTCTTCAATTCTCAGTAATTCCTCTTCGTTGGCAATACCGTTAGAAAGGATAAACTCACGGAGCTTTTGGATACAATCCATTTCTTTTTCCCATTGCAAACGCTCTTTAGATTTATAGCGCTCATGAGAACCGGAAGTAGAGTGGCCTTGCGGCTGCGTTACCTCCTGTACATGGAATAGGGCAGGGATATGGGTTTTGCGCACTCTCTCCACACCTTCCTGAAAGGTTTTGACCAAAGCAGCATAGTCCCAACCTTTTACACGGTATATTTCTACACCACTATCGAGCTTTTCATCATATTGCAAACCGGCAGTAGCTTCCGAGATAGAATCCTTAGCGGTTTGGTATTTTCTTGGTACCGAGATACCATATCCATCATCCCAAACACAAACAGCGAGAGGTACTTTTAGTACTGCAGCAGCATTGAGCGTTTCCCAGAAATGACCCTCGGAAGTAGATGCATCACCGATAGTTACGAAGCTTACCTCATTTCCATTATTTGAGAATTTCTCAAAACCGGTTTTGAGGTTATCACAATTTCTATACAATTTAGAGGCAAAGGCGATACCCAGTGAGCGCACCATTTGACCGGCAGTTGGCGAAATATCACTACTGGAATTTACTTGTTTCGTTAAATCTTTCCATTCGCCATTCTCATCCAACCATCTGGTAGCGTAGTGGCCATTCATCATTCTACCCGCAGAAGATGGTTCCAGTTCGGGGTTGGGGTTGGCATATAGCTGAGCAAAAAACTGTTCAATCGTACACATACCCGTAGCAAACATCAAGGTTTGGTCACGGTAATATCCCGAGCGAATGTCACCAGGCTTGACAGACTTAGCTAATGCTATCTGAGCCAATTCCTTACCATCGCCAAAAATCCCAAACTTCGCTTTACCCGTTAACACTTCCTTTCTACCTATTAAGCTGGCCTCACGGCTCGCTACTGCCATTTCATAATCGGCAAGTACTTCAGCTTTTAGTTCTTCAAATGAAATCTGTGCTTCGATTTCTTTTGTTTGATTTTTTGATGCCATATTAATCTCAATATATGGCACAAATATACAGCATTGCCTTTTAATTGGTGAAAAAGCACTGCTTTATTCAGAAAATCTGCGAAATCGACCACTGTAAAAATGTATAGTTATGCTAAATTTGCTTTAAGGTTACATCTCTACAAAACCTCACTTCCCGAATATTCCAATTATGGCATTCGGCGCAAAGAAAGAACTACTAATTTTACCTACAACAGTCTGCCTGCTGATGAAAGTATCGTATGAAGTAATAGACCGATTATGCACAGATGAAGCAACGAAGCTTATCGTCAAAAATAAAATAAAAACATTTGAACAAATTGCTAATGAAATACCTGTGTTCATAATACACGAACTGGTAACGGGCGACTATGGGGTGGTATATATGTCTCCCAGAGGTTTAGAAGGTTTGGGCATTACGCTCGAAGAAGTAGTGCAGATGGGACCTAAATATTATAGCAACTTCTTTGATACTGATGAAGTAGTAAATTATATCAGTAGTTGGGCTAAATTTCTTAAAGATGACGACAATAAAGGCCTCTGGTTCACATCATTTCAGGAAGTAAAATTACAGCATAATCCCTCACCCCTATGGTTTATGAGCGCTTCAACAGTAATAGCCAGTGACCCCATAGACAATTCCCCCTTATTTGGTATTACGATTGCGTTACCCATTCATCAACAGCTCCCATTTACCCGAAAATTAAATCGTCTGGTAGGGGAAAACAAATTTCTTAAGGAAAACATCCATATATTCAGTACTCTAACCAAAAAGGAAAGGGAGATACTGGCCATGATGGCTAAAGGTATGAGCCCAAAAGCTATTGCTAATGAACTGATTGTATCTGAAGACACCATCCGCACTCACCGCAAAAACATAAAGAAAAAACTACAAGTAAAAAGCGAAGCCGAACTTGTGTATTTCGCCCAAGCTTTTAATCTTATCTAAGTTGAGCATAGCAATAGTTGTTTACGGAATGTTACAAGCCGCTTTATCTTATATAAACCATTACCAGCACATGCATTAATAGCATACTCCTTTAATACAATCCTGTGCTTCGACACCCAATTTTTTCAAATATGAGATGCTTATAAGGGTGTCTGGCGTTTATTTCAAGAACGAGACTTGAGTCCTACACTAGCTATGGCGCAAAGGGGTAGCATCAGGTGGTAATGCCAACAATATCTAACTCAGATGCGCGACTTTCCGACTCGGCCATTAGTTGAGCCAATAGTTTTTTCTTTACCAAAGTATAGGCATAATCTTTGGCCTCGGCATATGAAATTTCATATTTGCGCGGGATGTCTTGTAGCTCTGTTGGAAACTTAGACAAAAGCGTATCATAGTACTGGTTCAGCATTTGTTGGTTAGGCAGCTCGTAAGCAATACTCAGCTGAAAGCGTCGTAGTAATGCCTCATCTACGATATGCTTGTGGTTGGTCGCACATATAAGCAATGCATCATTCGGAAAATAGTCTATCAACTGAATAAGCGTATTCACCAGACGGCGCATTTCGCCTACATCCTTATCGTCATTGCCACGAGCCTTACCTATTTGGTCAAATTCATCTAGGAACAATACAGATTTATCCCGCGCCGCCTTATCAAAAACCATTTTGATATTCTGAGAAGTTTCGCCGATTCTCGCACATATTATATTGCTGAGGTTCAGAATTAAAATGGGCTTACCTAAAGCAGTGGCTATAGCCTTGGCTGTAGTGGTTTTGCCACATCCCGACTTACCTTCAAGCAGCACTTTATTATTTACAGGCAAATCATATTGAGCTAAGTGTTGTAAATACTTGTGTTCCTGAATAAGTTGCTCTACAGCTGCTCTGTTCTCCTTTGTGAGAAAAACACTGTCTAAAGAAATTTGTTCTTTATCATGGATAATTAAGTCGAAAAGATTCATGCCACGTGGAATATTAAAGGCAAAATTAGCCTAAATATCCGACAATTGCATTGGAGCACACCATTACACTTCTAGCCTGCCACGAAAACCTCTCGCTGCATAATAACTCTCTGCGCCATTGTGATAAATAAAAACATGATTGTACCGTTTATCGCCAAAGAGCGCCCCCCGAGTGTGCGAATGGCTTCAGGGGTGTCTATCCAGCTGGAGCTTTTGAGATCAAAATCGCCCAAAGATTGTAATTCTTTGTATTGCTGTTCATTGAGTATAGTAATTCCGATTTCTGCGGCCATACCCTGAGCGCTATGTTTAGGTTTGTGTTCCTTGCGAGAAGCGAGCGCATCTGGGTCGTAGCAAACACTGCGTCTACCTTTTGGGCTCTCCGGAGCACAGTCCACAAAAATGATTTTACCTTCAGGGCTTTTTCCCACCACATCGGGCTCTCCTCCGCTGTCTTCCATTCGCTGCAGTACTTCCAGTTTATCAGGGGCCTGGCTTAATCGCTGAGCTACTTCATCCCAAGATATGCCCTCATGCCTGTTAGGATGTGCCAGGAAGCGTTGCTGTAGCAGGTCCATAATTGCTGTAGGAATATTTTTGATTTGCTTAGCCATTATAAAAAAAACGGTTATAGGTATAAAGTTATGAATTTAGAAATAATCCTGCATTATCTGTGTAATAAAAATGTCTATACCCTGTGTTGCAGGCTGCTGAATCGGGTGAACATTAGGCATGCTCACATTAGGCACATTCTTGTCCACCACAAAAATCGGAATATGAGGAGCAACCTGAAACACCAATCCTGCGGCTGGGTACACCTGCAGTGAGGTACCTACTACCAGCAATATGTCAGCGCTATGCACTAGTGGCAATACTTGCTCATACATGGGCACCGCCTCACCAAACCAAACGATATGTGGTCTTAGCTGTCCGCCATCCGGTGCGGTATCACCAAGATGAATATCCTCAAAGATGGGGTAGGTGACGGTCTCATTAAGTACACTGCGCATTTTGAAGATTTCCCCATGCAAATGATACACATTAGAGGAGCCTCCACGCTCATGCAGATCGTCGATATTTTGTGTAATTATATGTACATCAAAATACTGCTCCAGCTCAGCAAGTGCCACATGTGCCCGATTAGGCTCCGCCTCTCTGACCTTTCTGCGCCGGAAATTATAGAAATCCAAAACCAAAGCAGGATTCTTTGCGAAAGCTT
>DATGQB010000182.1:0-12892 GCA_035304405.1 Edaphocola sp. | reverse complement strand
TCATCAGTAGGCTTGCTCGAAAAAATCATGATGGCGGCCGTAGTATTAGGCATCATTCTTTGGGGTATAGCGCCGGAGATGTTGCTTTCCTGGATTTAGTACTATAGGTTTCAATACAAATATTCTAGGGATATAGCGATTTCTATCACTATATCCCTTTTTTGTATTTGGGCGTGACCCGCCGCTGTACTCCGTAATCTGGGTTAATGGCCTACGGGTGCGGCTCAGGCCTGTACATGATAATATCAAAGGAAACAATTTAGGAGCGGCGGGCCGGGCTAATCGCTCCTACTCCTCGCTCGTGCCTCGCTGCGGGGTATCCGCTACTATCCCTCACGCGGCTGCAGGCGATTTACTCCTATTTAGGTGCTCCCTGCTATAAAATAAAAGGCCTCCACATCAGTGAAGGCCGCATGTAATATTGCTGCCAATTCAGTTAATTCAAGCTTCTGAAATCTACCGGTACTAGTTTGGATACCCCAGCTTCCTGCATGGTTACCCCATATATTACGTCCACTGCACTCATGGTTTGTTTGTTGTGGGTGACCATGATAAACTGTGAGTTATCGCTAAACTTGCGAATCATCTGGGTAAACTTGCCAACATTGGCATCGTCAAGTGGGGCATCTACCTCATCCAAGATACAGAATGGAGCCGGTTTTATCAGATAGATGGCAAAGAGAAAAGCTGTAGAAGTAAGGGTCTTTTCACCACCACTCAATTGTGTCAGCGTACTTGGACGCTTCCCTTTTGGTTGTGCATAGATTTCGATACCGCTCTCTGCTACATTTTGCTCATCTGTAAGTCTCAGGTCGGCATTATCCTCCTCGGTAAAGAGTGCCTTAAACACTTTTACAAAGTTTTCGCGCACCTGGTCAAAGGTTTCTTTGAATCGGGCATTGGCAGTAGCCTCCACCTCTTCAATGGTGGCCAAGAGGCTGTCTCGTGCCGCTTCGAGGTCTGCTTTTTGGTCCACTATAAAGTCATACCGCACCTTCATTTCCTGATACGCTTCGATTGCGGTAGGGTTGACTTCTCCTATATTATCCAGCCTTTTTTTCAGTTTTTCAGCCTCGGCATTTAGCTCTTCTACGCTCAAATCGTTTTTGCGCTCTTCTTCCAAAATCTCGTCCAAGCTCACCTTAAACTCTACTTGCAAGCGCTCTCTCAGACCGGCTACTTGTAGCTTCATTTCGGTGAGCTTATCGCGTAGGGCATTGAGCAGCTGCTCAGACTGGTCACGCTCTCTGCGCTTACGGCTAATGCGGCTCTCGTGCTCCGCAATTTTATTTCTCAGCTCGTAATAAGCCTTGTCTTTGTCTTCCAGAGCTTTTTCATCCCTTTGCTTTTGTTCGCGTAGTTCATCCAGCTCATTATCCCCAAAGTGTATCTTACCACTGGTATCACTTATCAGTTGGGCCGTTTCTCGCAGCTGCGCTCTATTGGTCGCTACCTGCTCCTCCAAATCTTTGAGCTGACTGCGTTTAAAGTTGATTTCTTGGCGTACGTTTTCTATCTTACTCTGCTGGCGGGTGAGTTGCAGGTTTTGGTTGTTATACTGCTGATTAGCCATATTAAAATCAGCCTCTACCATCTGAAATTCTGCTTCTACCTGTTGGATGCGGCTTTGCAAATCTGCCAGCTCTTCATTTACCGTTTCTAGTTC
Organism: Edaphocola sp.; assembly: GCA_035304405.1. Taxonomy (GTDB): domain Bacteria; phylum Bacteroidota; class Bacteroidia; order Chitinophagales; family Chitinophagaceae; genus Edaphocola. The sequence goes on along the minus strand of DATGQB010000182.1, from coordinate 11,226 downwards.
TTCTTGTTTATCGCTTACGCTGTCTCTTACATCTTGCAACTGTTGCTCTAGCTCTGCTATTCGGTCCTGACTCTTTGCTTCCAATTGGCTTAGGTGCTCTCCGCGCTGTTGCAGCGCATAAATCTTGTTTTGGCTCTGTTGGATGGCCTGTTTGGCTTGGTCCAGTGCTTTGTCATTAATAGAAGCCGTAAAAGCCGTGATTTCCTGCTTTTGAGTATCTATTTGTTGTTTAAGTTCTTCAGCTTTTTTAGTGAGCGCTTTTATTTCCTTAGCCAGGCGCTCCAGATTCTTGGCCCGGCCTATTTTATTACCTTCAAATTTGCCTATAGAGCCTCCCGAAAGATGATATTTACCTTTCAGAATACTGCCCTGTGTGTTGATAATGACCCAATCCTCTGCTATGTCAGGAAGTTCTGTCGCTGTTGTAGCTTCGGTGATGTACACATGGCCTAGCAGGCTTTGCGCCAATTGCTCATAAGGTTTATCTACCGATACCAAAGATAAGGCCGGTATCAGGCCGGGGATGTCCTTAGCGTCTTGCCCCTTAACCGGGGTCTGGGCCAATGCCGATAATACGAAGAAGGAGGCTTTCCCTTTTTGATTTTTGGCCAGCAAGGCCACCGCTTCCTGCGCTTGCTGCCACTCTTCCACCACATAGTAGTTGAGGTAGGGCTCCAACACATTTTCGATAGCGCTGCGATAAGCATCCTGCACCAGAAACACATCCGATAGTAGGGGAGCTTTATAGTCCCATTCCTTAGATTTATTCAGGAATTTGATACTATCCGGGTAGCCTTCCAAGCTATTTACCAGCGACTGCAAAAGGTCGTGCTCGTTCTTTTTAGCGTCTAGCTCTCTTAGGGTAGCCACCGAGGCCGACCTCAGCGTTTCTAAAGCCTCCTGACAGTTAAGAATTTTTTCTTTGGTAGCCTCATGCTGCGCAATGAGCTCTTCCAGAATTGCCTGTTGTTTGCTCAAAGCTGCTTCCAGTGAAGCTTTTTCTTCTTGTATTTGTTGTAATTGCTGGTTTCTTTGCGTACGGTCTTCCAGCAATTGTTGCAGACTGCGTTGTAGATTGGCAATCGAAGTATCCGCCACTGCCATTATTTTTTCGGCATCAAACTGAATGCGCTGCTTGGACTGATAAGAACTGCGCAACAGCTCCAGGGCCTTTTTCTTTTCCTCAAAGGCATCTCGTTTGTCTTCTAGCGCATCTTTAAGGTATTCCAATTCCTCCCGAAGGTCTTCCAAAACCGTTTGCTCTTCAGTCTGTTGACGCTCAGAAAATGCGATGCGCTCTTGTAGCTGCGCCACTTGCCCATCTGCATTAGCCAGAAATTCGTTCAGGCTTCTCTCCCGGTCCTGCAGGTGATCCAATCGCTGAGCGGCCAGTTTTTTGTCGTTCTCCATCTGCCGGATGGCATTCAATAAGTCGTTAAAGCGTTTTTGCGAAGCATGTAAATCCAGCTCTTGCTGACTGAGCTTAATCTTATTCTCCTCAATTTCCGATTCATCTCCTGCTAATGCAGCATCCAGCGATTTTTTTCTTTGTGTTTCCTGCTCAAACTGCTCATTTACCGACTGGTATTGGGTATTAAAGGCTTCAAGCGAGGCTTTGGCCAGTTCTATACTTACTTCTTTATATTCGGTTTTGATATTAAAATATCGCTCAGCTTTTTTCGCCTGGCTTTCTAAGGAGCGAAGGTTATTGGTAATCTCAAACAGCAAATCCTCGATGCGCTCTACGTCCTGTAGTGTGGCATCGAGTTTGGCCTTTGCTTCTTTTTTTCTGGTTTTGTATATTGAAATACCCGCTGCTTGTTCCAGCATACGTCGGCGGCTACCATCCTTGTCTTTGATGATATCATCTACCATCCCTAGCTCAATAATGGCGTAAGAGTCGTTGCTCACACCGGTGTCGAGAAAGAGATTATGAATATCCTTTAAGCGGCATGGCACATCATTAAGCCTGTATTCACTCTCCCCGCTACGGTAAAACTTACGGGTGATGGTTACGGTGGTAAACTCAGTAGGTAATAGATTGCGTGTGTTTTCGAAAGTTAGCGAAACCTCAGCCATGCCACTGGAGGCTCTGGAGCGTGAGCCATTAAAGATAAGGTCTTCCAGATTGTCCGAGCGTAAGGCTTTGATTTTATGCTCACCAATTACCCAGCGTATGGCATCAATGATATTGGATTTGCCACAGCCATTAGGCCCCACAATACCGGTAATGGGATTGTCGAGCATGATAAGCGTTTTATCTGCAAAAGACTTAAAGCCTTTTATTTCTAAAGATTTGAGTTTCACGAAGCCTAATGCTATAGGTTAAAAAAAAGTATGCAAATCTACGAAAATGTAAGAAAGTGAAATCTAGGGTATTATTCCGTGATTGATGCATTATAAGCTTCTGCTTATCACTCTGAGAGTAATAGTATGGGGCCATTGCAGATTAATAATGGATTCAAAATTTGGACTCATTACTGCTGCTGCGCTCAGATGCTGAGCTAATGCCAGCGAAGATTCTTTCAGGGACAAAGAATAAAAGAGCGCACTGTCCATACCAAAGCCGGACAAGCCACTCAATTATTGCTGATTTATCTCCCTAAAAAAAGAAAAAGCTGAGCCCAAGAGCATCAGCTTAGTAATCTGTGTATGTATATTAACTTTACAAAATATTCAGCTCGTGACCGCTGGCAATAATGCCAATGATGATAAGCCCTACTACTATTCTGTACCAGCCAAATGCTTTAAATCCATACTTGGTAAGCACCCCGATAAAGAATTTGATGGCCAGGATAGCTACCACAAAGCCTACGACATTGCCCACAATGAGTAGATTTATTTGCTCTGAAGTGAAGCTATTCTCACCTTTGAAGAACTTTAGGAGTTTGATGATGGATGCACCAAACATCATTGGGATAGCTAGGAAGAAGGAAAACTCTGCTGCCAGTTTGCGGCTCATACCTTGAGTCATACCCCCTACAATGGTACTGGCAGAGCGAGACATGCCCGGGATTAGGGCCAGACATTGATATACACCCACCATAAACGATTTCTTGTAGCTCACTTCTTCCATCTGCTCGATTTTCGGTTTGTTGAACCATTTATCTACAAAAAGCAAAAGTATTCCTCCTAAAACCAAGGTGATGGCTACCACCAATGGGCTCTCCAGTGCCTGATCAATATAATCATTAAACAAAACGCCTAGTATAGATGCCGGAATAGCGGCTACCGCCAATTTGAAATAAAAACTAATCGACTGGAAAAAACGCTTGTAATACAATACTAAGACGGAAAGTATTGTACCCAGCTGAATCACAATTAGAAACAACTTAGTGAATTCGTCTGGAGTAACGCCCATGAGCGCACTACCAATAATCATATGGCCGGTAGAAGACACCGGCAAAAATTCTGTTAAGCCTTCGATAATGGCTAGGATAATGGCTTGAATTAAAGTCATTAGTTAGGGTATATTTAGATATTTGTGTGTTTGCAAAGATAATTGCCATTGAGGATGCGCCATGATATACTCTAAAATCATAGGGCTAAGTGCATCTCTTTTGCTCCACTCTACCTGAAGGTAGCGTTTACAGTCCTCGCTCACCTGAGCAGCGTATTGCTCTGCCCATTCGAAGTCTGATTTGTGGTAAATAACCACTTTTAATTCATGTGCAAGTTTGAGATTTTCAGGCAAAGGCGCTTTAAATTTCTTGGGCGAAATGGTAATCCAGTCAAAAATGCCCCGAAGTGGAGCGGTAGCCGCCGTCTCGATATGAACGCGGAAACCCGCAGCCTTTAATGCCTGTGTGAGCGGGTGCAAATCATGCATGGTAGGTTCGCCACCGGTAATGACCGCAATGCGACCCGGGTAACGACTTGCCGCAGTTACAATCTCTTCCAGGCTCATTTTGGGATGTGCTTCGGCATCCCAGCTCTCTTTCACGTCGCACCATACGCAACCAACATCACATCCACCTAGGCGTATGAAATATGCCGCCTGACCTGCATAAGCGGCTTCGCCCTGTAGGGTGTAGAAATGCTCCATTACCGGATATTGTATGTTGTTGCGCTCTTGGTTTTGCATGATTTAGCGGCACAAAGGTATGTTTTTTCTAAGATTAGCCCTGCTCAAGTACTAAATTTATACTATTGCGGATAAAAACGGCAGTAAAATTTAACCCAGATTACGCATTAGGAATTTAAAAGAAAATTATTATGGCAAATAATCCACAAAATAGTGAAAAAAGCATAATAAATTATGGTTTTTGAGCTATTGAGGTGGATTAGAAGCAAGAATAATTTTATATAAAGAGTCTAATGCGTAATCTGGGTTTAACCCGAGACAGCGCTGGCAGTACGGCACCGTCTCGGGTTAAATTCAGCAATGAAGGGTACAGGTCCTTACTGCCAGCCCCCTCCAAGGGCTTTGTAAAGTTTTATCATCATCAATGCCTGATCGCGACGAGCCACGATTTGCGCCATCTGCGCCTCTATCTTGCTCTTCTGAGCATTGATTATCTCTAAATAGGTAGCATATCCCGCCAGGTATAAATCCTGCGACACATCAATACTTTTGGTAAGAGCTTCTACCTCTTTGTTTTTTAAGGCTACAATACGCTCATTGGTCTGTAGTGCTCTCACTATGCTGTTTACCTCTTGAAATGCAGAGATTACCTCATTTTGATACCGCAAAAAAGCCATTTCTTGTTCAGCATTCGCAATCCTAAACTGGCTCTTCAGCTGATGTTGCTGAAAAACCGGTGCTACCAGATTGCCTAGCAGCTGGAAAGCAATAGAACTGGGGCTGAACAGGTAGCTGCTGTTGAAAGCATTAAAAGCCCCATAAGCTGAGATGCTGAGCGTAGGAAAGAAAGCTGCACGCACTGCCTTAGCGTCGGCATGACTGGCTTCCAATTCATGATAGCGCATGGCGATGTCTGGTCGGTATTGCAAGAGTTGTGCCGGATTGCCCAAACGCTCTTGGTGCGCCACCTTAACCGGCAGTATGGATGTGGCACGTTTTACCTCACCTTCATACTTGCCCATCAGACGCAGCAGTTCGTTTTCAATGGCGGCGGCTTCTTGTTGCACCGCCAGAAGTGCACTTTCAGAATTGGCAAGTTGTGCAATAAATTGTTGCACCGCCAGTTCGGTGGCTCGTCCTACTTCCTTTTGGATACTCACGATTTCCAGGGCCTCTTTTTGCAATTGGATATTCTCTTCTAGAATCACCTGCTGCTTGTCAAGCGCTACTAAATCATAATACAGGCTGGCTACTCGAGTCACCAATGCAGACCGCAGCAGATGCATTCCCTGCTCGCTGGCCAAATAGCGGTTTTGCGCTGCGGTTTTCAAGTTTTTCAATTTGCCCCAAAGATCAATTTCCCAGCTAGCATTGAGGCCCAGCCAGTAGTTGGGCGTTAATCGAGTATTTACCTTTTGTGCTTCTTCGATATTATCAGACAGATTGGTATCAAAATTGCCTACACCATCGATGGTATATTTGCCGTAGTGCGTGCCAGAAGCCTGCAAACCTGCGTTTACAGAAGGTAGTAGCGCTCCTCTGGCCATACGGAGCTGCGCCTGAGCAATGTTGACTTGCTCTAAGGCTATTTTATAGTCCAAATTATGCTCCAATACTTCGTCGATGAGCCTGACGAGTATGCTATCTGTAAAGAATGATTTATAGTGAAGCTGTGCCATCGAAAGGCTATCAGCCTCATTTTTTACCGCATCTTTATAAGCTACAGGTGGTGTCTCAATCGTTTTTTTATGAATGCGTGCAGGCACCGAACAGGCAGAGAGCAGATATAATGCCCCTAAGCCCAATCCGGCCAGCGTCCATTTTAATTTTTTTATCATTATTCAGTTCAATTTTAATTGTTGTAACGCGCTTTTTTTCTTTCAATAGCTTTTCTTCTCTTGCCCCGCTCGGCCATTGAGGCAAATAATACATATAAGCCCGGGATCACAATTACACCAAAGATGGTGCCGATAAGCATGCCGCCAGCTGCAGCGATACCGATGGAGCGGTTACCCATAGCTCCGGCTCCGGTAGCCATACATAATGGTATCAGACCCGCAATGAAAGCAAAAGAAGTCATCAGAATAGGTCTTAAGCGCTGCGCAGCACCTTCGATAGCGGCTCTGAGTATTGGTAAGCCATCTTTGCGGCGTTGTATTGCAAACTCTACGATGAGTATCGCATTTTTACCCAAGAGCCCTATGAGCATGATAAGGGCCACTTGCGCATAAATATTATTATCCAGTCCGGCGAGTTTGAGTGCTATAAACGAACCAAAAATACCGGCAGGCAGACTTAAAAGCACAGGCAGCGGTAGTAAAAAGCTTTCGTACTGAGCCGCCAGCAATAGATACACAAACAGCAGACAAACAGCAAAGATGTATATGGCCTGATTGCCCGAAAGTATCTCTTCGCGAGTCATACCCGACCAGTCGATAGAGAAGCCACGAGGTAGTTTTTCCGCGGCTACTTTTTCTACTGCTGCAATGGCCTCTCCACTACTGTATCCGGGCGCGGGCTCACCATTAATCATCGCAGAGGTGTACATATTATAGCGCGTGAGCTGCTCCGGACCATAAACGCGCTCCAGGCGGGTGAAGGCCGAAAAAGGAACCATTTCCCCTCTATCGTTTTTTACAAACTGACTTAGAATGTCGGAAGGTTCTGCTCTAAATTCCGGAGCCGCCTGCACCATCACCTTATACATCTGGTTGAAGCGTATGAAATTGGTGGCGTAGAAGCTGCCCATTAGCGTTTGCAAGGTATTCATAGCATTCTCAACAGTCACGCCCCGCTTGGCGGCCATATCATAGTCTATATGAATCATATATTGCGGAAATGAGGCGTCGAAGCTGGTAAAGGTATTGGCTACCGCCGGCTCGGCTTCCAGCTCCTGCATAAATTCGCGCGTGACTTCAGAGGTCTGAGCGGCATCCCCATCCCCACGATTGAGCAGCCTTAATTCAAAACCACTCGCATTACCAAAGCCCGGAACCGTTGGAGGCGAGAATATCTCAATTTTAGCATCTGTAATATTCTTTGTCTTCTCTGTGAGTATTTTAATAATCTCTTCTGCGCTTTGCGTTCTTTCTTTCCAAGGACTAAGATTTATCATGCCCATTCCATATGATGAGCCTGCGATTTCATTCGTAAGACTATATCCGGCTAGGGTGGTGATGCTTTCCACGCCCGGCACATCTTTGGATAGGTCATAAATCTCGTCCAGTACCTTTTCAGTACGCTCTACTGTGGCAGCATTGGGAGTGGTAACGTTTACATATATCATGCCTTGGTCCTCGGTAGGTATAAAACCGCCCGGAAGAATGGCTCCGGCACCCCAGGTGAGTAAAAAGAACAGAATGAGTGAACCCATGGTGTACATCCGTTTGCCAGCAATGCGCTTCAGCAAAGACTGATATTTATTATTAGTGGCGTCAAACTTTTTGTTGAAGCCATTAAAAAATCTTTGCAGTGCCCCGCCTTTTTTAGCAGTAGGTTCCGAATGTTTTAGCATCAGCGCACAGAGGGCGGGGGTTAAGGTAAGGGCGTTGATACCTGATATGACAATCGCAAATGCCAGTGTTAGTGAGAACTGACGATAGAACACACCCACAGGACCGCTCAGGAATGCGACGGGTACAAATACCGCCGACATTACCAATGTAATGGCCACAATAGCACCGGTGATTTCACGCATGGCGGCAATGGTAGCCTCCAGTGGAGGCAAATGCTCTTCTACCATCTTCACGTGCACAGCTTCCACCACCACAATGGCATTGTCCACTACAATACCGATGGCCAGTACCAGAGCAAAAAGAGTTAGTAGATTGATAGAGAAATCCAAAGCCAGCATACAGGCCAAGGTTCCTACCAAAGCTACAGGAACTGCCAACATGGGTATGAGCGTTGAGCGCCAGTCTTGTAAGAAGATAAACACTACTATACCTACCAGTAAAAAGGCTTCGAGTAGGGTTTTCAATACCGCAGAGATGGAGGCATCCAGGAATCTGGATACATCATAGGCATAACTAAACTCCAGACCGGGAGGGAAGCTAGTAGCCTGGAGCTCTTCCATTTTGGCTTTGATGTTGTCAATGACCTCGCTAGCATTAGAGCCGGGACGCTGCTTAATCATGATGGATGCCGCCGGACGGCCATCGCTTTTGGAAGCCATACTATAGCTCATGGCACCAAACTCAACTTCTGCCACATCTTTCAGCTTTAAGATAGTACCATCACTGTTCGCTCTGATTGGAATGTTTTCATATTGCTGTGGTTCAGAGAATTTACCGGTATAGCGCAATACATACTGTAGTTCATTGTTTGTTTTGCCCGAACTCTCTCCGGTTTTCCCCGGAGCAGCAGAAACATTCTGGCTTCTGAGTGCCTCAATGACTTCGTCGGTAGATACATTGTAGGCCAAAAGCTTATTGGGGTCAAGCCAAACCCTCATGGCATAGTCTTTCTGCCCCATGATTTCGGCACGACCTACACCATCGATACGTTTAAGCTCCTTCAAGATGTTGATATCTGTGAAGTTAAATATAAAACTCTCGTCATGGCTGCTGTCGGTGCTCGTAATATTGAGGTACATCAGCATACTGTTTACCTCTTTTTCTGTGGTAACCCCGGCTTTGATTACCTCTTCAGGTAGTTCATCCAGCACAGTACTCACGCGGTTTTGCACATTCACTGCTGCGATATCCGGGTCGGTACCCACTTCAAAATAAACAGTAATAAGGGTTACGCCATCATTACCCGTCACTGTAGTCATATAAGTCATGCCCGGTACCCCGTTAATGGCTTTCTCCAAGGGTAGGGCCACAGCATCTACCGATACTTCGGCATTGGCGCCGGTATATCGGGCAGTAACCGCCACCGATGGCGGAACGATGTCTGGAAACTGGGTGATGGGCAAGCCTAACAAGGCCAGCACTCCCAACAATGTAATAATAATAGAGATGACCAGAGATAGGACCGGTCTTCTTATGAAAGTTTCAACCATTTTTAATCTTTTTAGTAAACTAGTTAATAGTAATTCCTTGCAACAGAGCGTATGTTAAGGGTACTATTTTCCCCTCGGACTGATTTTCTGACCTTCTCTTAAAGTTTGAATTCCTTCCAGCACTATTCTGTCGCCTTCTTTCAAACCTTTGGTGACTACATAATAGTCGGCCAGCCTATAGGAGAGCTCCACGCCCTTTTGTCTTACTATATTATCATTGTCTACTAAGAAGACATAATTCTTATCCTGTATTTCAAATACTGCTTTTTGAGGTATCATGATGGCTTTGGGCTGGGAGCGGCTGATGATTATTTTGCCCGAAGAACCATGCCTTAAAATGCCCCTCGGATTAGGATATTGTACTTTGTAAGCAATATTTCCGGTGTTCATGTCCACTTCGCTCTCTGCGCTGGATAGTTTCCCTCTGTGAGGATAATCTTGACCGTTGGGCAACTGTAGTTTGATATCGTCCAGACGGAATTCATTATTTTCTTGCATGGCCAGCTGCAGGTATTCATTCTCTGAAATATTGAAATAGGCATATACTGTGTGCAAGTCTGATAGCGTGGTGAGCAGCGAACTCGGAGTTACCAAGCTACCCTCCTTCAATGGTATACGGTCAACCACCCCTGAGAAAGGCGATCTGATTTCGGTATAGGAGATTTGCTTCTGAACGGCATTCTTTTCAGCCAGTGCCACCTCTGCTTTGGCCAGTGCAGCATGATATTTCGCATTAGCCAGGTCAAGCTCAGTTTGTGTAATTACTTTTTTGTCTACCAAAGTACGCACTCTTTCCGCTTCTACCTTTGCTACCTTGGCATCAGCGGCAGCAGAGTTGTAGGCCGCTTTCGCCTTGCTCAACTCTATTTGCAGCTCCGCATCGTTAATTTTGAAAAGTAGCTGTCCTTGTTTTACCTGTTCTCCTTCCTTGATGTAAATTCTGTCAAGAATACCCGTTGTTCTGCTGTACACTTCTACATTCCTGTTGGCCTGTATATCTGCCACATATGGCACTTCTACCACAGTGTCTCTTTCCTGTACTGCATATACAGGCACAGAACGTTCTTCTTCTTTCGCGTTGGATTTGTTGTTGTTGCTGCATGAAGACAGCGCTGAGCATAAAAGCACTGCCATCAAAATGTGATTGCTCTTCATTCTGAAAATCATTAAGTGTATGTGGGATTACGCACAGTACTGCCTACCATCACGCAGGCAATAGTGCTTGTTTGGGTATAGTGGTTTTCCTAAATTTGATAAATACAATAAATATAAGTGCCTTATACAATATAGTATAAGTATATGCAAGTTATGAATATGTAAATAGGTAAGTACGAAAATGCCTTAGAATAACTGTAGCAAATGAAGGTGCCCGTAACAAATGGGCTGCAACGGCTTGTCGTAGAAAGGATAGAATCCGGTATGAAACGCAGATAAGGCTAAGGCCGCATCTTGATTCAGTAAAGAGTGCAGCCAGTGAGCTATGCCTGAGGAAGGCTGTTGTTTATACGTCTTCTCGGATTTGGTTTTCCTTACGGTTACCATATCATCCGAAAACATTTCCGCACACTCATTGGTGATTTGAGCGTAATCGGGAATAGAGTACATGCTCTGTTGCCTGCTATTGTCTCCAAGTAGGCCAATGGCCAAGGCAATGACAGGAATTAAGAGAAAATATAACCTTTTCAAGTTAAACACAGCGTACTCTCTAGTTTTTTAAGTGAGCAAAGTTAATCAAATATAGTATAGATAACCAAGTGCTTAAGCTTCGCTTGCCCTTTTTGCGCCTGCTTTAACTTGCCGGCTACAAATTCTTAACAATGCAAAGTTGCTATATCTGCCTTGAAAAAATACCTAACTTTGCTTTTTTAAAATGATTTTAGGATTTTCAGTGATGCAAGATGTTTTGAGCGCAAGTTTCTGATAATCAATATTTACATAGGTGTAAGCTTTAAATTCTATGCGACAATACTTAAAACTGGTAGAGGAAATTTTAGATAATGGTGTTCAGAAAAGCGACAGGACCGGTACAGGTACTGTGAGCATTTTTGGTTATCAAATGCGCTTTGACCTCAGTGAGGGCTTCCCGTTGGTAACCACCAAAAAGCTTCACCTGAAATCTATCATTCATGAGCTGTTATGGTTTTTGAAAGGTGATACTAATATTAAGTATCTCAATGATAATGGTGTGCGTATTTGG
>DATGQB010000181.1:0-11714 GCA_035304405.1 Edaphocola sp. | reverse complement strand
CCTTAAATGCGAAGCAGTTGTTATAATTTAGTTTGTTTTGAGCGTTTGGGTCCATTGGGTCACCGTCAAAAGGTGTTTCACAAATATCCACACCATCGGCACTTAAAGCAATGTCGTAGCTGTCGGTGGCAGAGCACATGGCAAAGAGGTATCCACCCCCCGCGACGAAGTCTCTTATCTTTTTGGCTACCGCCAGCTTCAGTTGTGATACTTTATTAAATCCATGTTTGCGTGCCAGTGCTTCCTGATAGTGAACATCTTCTTTATACCAAGCAGCCTCTCGGTAGGCGCTCCAGAACTTACCAAACTGACCGGTGAAATCTTCATGGTGGAGGTGTAACCAGTCATATTCGTGCAACTTGTCTGCCAATAATTCATCATCATATACCTTATCATAAGGAATTTCTGCATAAGTGAGCACCAGCGTCACGGCATCGTCCCATGGCAATTTGGAGTGGGGCGTATAGACAGCTATTTTGGGTGGTTTTTCCAACCGAATCAGGTCACCGTTGAAATCTGGATTGGCGATTTCATTGACGATGCCCGCGTACTGCGCGTCGGCAATAATGCGATATTTTACATTGCGCAGTTTGCAAATTCTTTCTACTGCGTCATTCTGATCCATGGCAAAGGCACCACCATCATAGTTGAGCAACCAATCCACCGAAAGCCCGCTCTGTAAGGCGACAAATGCGATACCATATGCCTTAAGATGCTCAGTTTGATTGTCTGCACTCATGGGTATGTATAACTTGGCGGCCAGACAGGTTTGTTGGCAGCCCAATAGGATAAGCAGCACAGCAAAAATCTTTCTCATCATTACGGTTTAAAGTAGCAAGATAGTAAATAATCTACATACTTGATATTTGTCAATTCCTAATTGTAAAGCTATATTTGCCGGATATATTAGTTTTAACAATTTAGAATTCAAAAACGTTAATAATGAACATTATTATTCCAATGGCAGGTATGGGCAAAAGGATGCGCCCACATACCTTAACTACTGCAAAACCTTTGATTCCGATTGCGGGTAAGCCTGTGGTGCAACGATTGGTAGAGGATATCGTTTCCACTTGTAATCAGGAGATAGAGCATATTGCCTTTATCATCAATCCTGCTTTTGGTGCCGAGACGGAGAAAATGCTTTTGGAGGTAGCTGATGCTTTGGGAGCAAAAGGAGTAATATGTTATCAGGAGGAGGCCTTGGGTACTGCCCATGCTATTTTATGTGCGAAGGAATATTTGAATGGTAATGTATTTATTGCGTTTGCAGATACTTTGTTTAAAGCTAACTTTACCATTGATACTTCAAAAGATGCGATTATCTGGACCCAAAAAGTTGCAGACCCATCAGCATTTGGTGTAGTGCGCATGGATGCCAATGGGCAGATTTTAGAGTTTGTGGAAAAGCCTGAAGAATTTGTGTCTGACCTTGCGATTATCGGGGTGTATTATTTCCGCGACGGCGCTAACTTACGTGCAGAACTGGAATATCTGATTGACAACGACATTAGAATCAAAGGAGAATATCAGATTACTAATGCCATGGACAATATGAAAGCCAAGGGTGTGAAGTTTTATTGTGATCAGGTAGAAGAATGGCTGGATTGTGGTAATAAAGATGCTACCGTATTCACTAATCAAAGAATACTGGAGATTAAACGTAATACAGAAGTATTGGTAGATGCATCTGCAAGAATAGAAAACAGTACTATTATCCCACCATGCTATATAGGCCCTAATGTTGAGGTTAGAAATGCAGTGGTAGGTCCGCACGTTTCTCTAGAAAAAGCTGTTAAAATTGAAGGCTCAATTGTTAGAAATAGTATAATTCAAGAGGGTGTTTGCTTAAAAGACGCTAATATTGACAACTCTCTTATCGGGAAATATGTACAATACACAGAGACTCCTCGCTCATTGAGTCTGGGTGATTATTCATTTTTACAATAGATGATTAAGTCTAAAATTTTTAAGAATCAGAATGTTGCAAAAAAACGAAGGGGCGATTTCAGGCTCCTTCGTTTTGCGCTATTATGCTGTAGCCTCATATGGGCATCTTCGGGGACAGCTCAGACATTCGAAGCTTTTCAGAGGAGTGTTGAGCGCGTAAGTATGGATGTGGTAAAAAAGCAGGGTCCTGAGTGCTTAGGTGCCACTATCCAAGGTTATCAGCTGCAGGATTATGACAGAGTCTTTTTCAACGGGCTTAGATATTATCTCACCGAAAAATATGATAGTGCCTTTGCAGCGTTTATGATATACATGGCTCAGGATAGTGTGTCTGCTACCCCCTATTATTATCAGGCGCATATAATGGGACAGTATAGCCTTAATAAGCTTTCACTTATTTTTGCGCGAAAGGCGGCAAGACTAAGTCCTAAGAATAAGTGGGTGCAGTCGCTTTATGCCGGGTTATTAGCATTTGGGGAGCAATATGACAGTGCTGCAAATATTTTTATGGCCATAGGCAAGGACCATAGTGGCGACCGGGACAATTCCTTTTTAGCTGCAGCCAGACTGTATCATCAGGCAGGGAATGCCGACAGAGCTATTGAAGTTTTGGATACTTTATTGCTTTTGCATGAGTCTGAAAATGAGCTACTCCTGCGGGAGAAGCAGGGTATTTATGTTGCCGAAGGGAGGTATGGCGAGGCGCGTGAGGTAACACAGCGCCTAGTGCGAGCATACCCACTCAGTCCAGAATATCAGGTACAATTGGCAGAAATTTTTTTACTGGAAGGCAATAAGGCTGAGGCAGATAATACTGTAAGAAAATTGGAGCAGGAATTTTCCTGGAATGACGATGTGGCTTCCTATATTTTTGGGTATTATTTAAAGGGCCGCGACAAAGCAAAGGTGGCCAGTACCTTAGCCCAGTATCTTGCAGATGCTGAAAAATCTGTCGGAAATGAATACCAAACTGTTACCACTATAGCCCAATATATACGTGAGCACCCAGAAGACACGACAGTTATGGCTTATATATCTGAGGTAGGCGAGCGGATAGCTAAAGAGCAGCCTCAGAACCTCACGGCGCAATACTTCTCTGCCTCTATGAATTTGTACGGCAAGGAAGTTGAGCAAGGGGTGGCAAAATTCAACACCTTAATAGAACAGCATCCTGAGCGTTATTCGTTCTGGTTCCCATTGCTTTCTCACTATGTGCGCAGAAAAGACAAACTGGACAGTGCGCTTTATCTTCTGGATAAAATGGAGCAATATTTTCCAGATTCGCTGGATATTCCCATGCAAAGGATGTATATCTACGCCGATAAGGGAGACTTGGCAAAAGCCATAGATTTTGGCCTGAAAGGGATGGATATGGCGCAAAAACAAAATAATAAAACTGAGGAATTAGTATTCCATAATTCAATCGCTACTTACTACTACAGCCGCAAAATGTATCCTGAGAGTGATAGTACATTTGAAGCCTTACTGCTGAAGGACCCGGATAACATGATTGCGCTTAACAATTTTGCCTATTACCTTTCAGAGCGCGGTCTCCGTTTAGATTATGCACTAGGCTTGTCGAAGAAATCTTTGGAAATCGACTTCAATAATGCCAACAATCTGGATACTTATGCCTGGATACTTTATAAATTGGGAAGATATCAGGAGGCGAGGGAATATATTATCAAAGCTATTAAAGTAGCTGGAAGAGAGGTTTCCGCAGAGATATTGGAGCATTACGCAGACATTCTGTTCAAGCTAGGGGAAGAAACAGAAGCTTTGTCGATATGGAAACTGATAGACGAGGCCGGACAAGGTAGCGAAAAGCTTAAACAGAAAATCAAACACAAGAAACTTTATGAATAAACTTTGGTTAAAAGGTCTGCCTATCATTCTTACAGCGGCTACCCTAATTGGAGGGTTTAGCGCTTGCGGACCGAGTAAAAAGGTAGCGGAAAATAACGTTACAGTGGAGGTGCAGCCAAAGCTGACGAATTACGAAGAGCTGTATACTAAAAGTTTTGTGTACGAAAATTTTACCGGAAAGGCCAGGATGCGCTATGAAGGTAATGGTCAGAAACAAAGCTTTACGGCCACGATTAAAATGAAAAAGGGGGAAAAGGTATGGGCTTCGATAGTGGCATTGGGGATACAGGAGGTGGCCAGAGCACTGATAACACCGGAGAAATTGCAGGCTGTGGAACGCTTAAGCAGAAGTGCCTACGATATGTCATTTGAAGAAGGCGTAAGGAAGCTCAATGCGCCCATTTCATTTGATATGCTGGAAAACCTTTTGATAGGGAATCCTGTGGTTACCGGTGCGCAGGTAAGCTCGGTAAAGCTAGTTGAAGAAAATGTGGAAATAACAGTGAAAAAAGATGAGTATGTGCAGCTGCTAACCTACAATATCGATACCCGTCAGTTGCTGACGCAAACTATTTCCTCAGAAAATAAAAACTTTCAATGCACCATTCAATATAGTAATTATACCATTCTTGGTGGTCAAAATTTTGCATTGAAGCGGAGTATAAGCATCGAAGATAAGGCCAAAGGGCAATCTACCTTGTTGGAAATGGAGTTTATAAATGAGGACCTGAATGGAGGAATAGATTTCAATTTTTCCATTCCGTCGAATTATAAACTGAAGGAACTTTAAGCAAAAGCGTCTTTTTTGCTCCGTTTTTCCTTAGTTTTGGCATGCAAAAAGGTGGGCAAGATGCTTAATTTAGCGTATCTTTACCCCAGATTTGATAAATACTAACATTACGATAAACATACTAAAGACTAGTTTATGGCTGAAATAGCTTTTCGTCAGGCCCTGCGTGAGGCCATGCAAGAGGAGATGCGTAGAGATGAACGCGTATTTTTGATTGGAGAAGAAGTAGCACAATATAACGGTGCTTATAAAGTGAGCCAGGGAATGCTGGATGAGTTTGGTCCTAAGCGTATCATTGATACTCCGATTGCGG
The DNA here is from genome assembly GCA_035304405.1 of Edaphocola sp. GTDB lineage: Bacteria > Bacteroidota > Bacteroidia > Chitinophagales > Chitinophagaceae > Edaphocola. The sequence continues at coordinate 6,795 of DATGQB010000181.1, read as the reverse complement.
AACTGGGTTTTGCATCGATAGCAGTAGGCGCCGCCATGAATGGGTTGCGTCCGATAGTTGAATTTATGACATGGAACTTTGCTGTACTGGCGTTGGATCAAATACTGAACCACTCTGCAAAAATGTTGTCGATGAGTGGCGGCCATTTTGGCAACCCTATAGTATTTAGAGGCCCCAACGGTTCTGCCGGACAGCTTGCTGCTCAGCACTCTCAGGCATTTGAAAGCTGGTACGCTAATATTCCTGGACTAAAAGTTATCTCTGTTTCTAATCCATATGATGCAAAAGGTTTGCTGAAGTCTGCTATACGTGATGATGATCCGGTTGTATTTATGGAATCTGAAGTGATGTATGGTGATTTAGGAGAAGTGCCTGAAGAGGAGTATCTGATTCCTATTGGTAAAGCGAGGATAGCCAGAGAAGGTAAGGATGTAACGATTATTTCTTACAATAAAATGATGAAAGTAGCTCTTGCGGCAGCAGAGGAATTGGCCAAAGATGGCATAGAGGCAGAAGTCATCGACTTGCGTACGATAAGACCTCTGGACCATGAAACGATTCTGAACTCTGTGCGCAAAACCAACAGGCTGGTTCTGGTAGAGGAGCAATGGCCTTTCGGTTCAGTAGGTGCTGAGATTACCTATCGTGTGCAGAAAGATGCCTTTGACTATCTGGATGCTCCAATCGTACGCGTTGCTTCTGCGGATGCGAATATGCACTATGCTCCTAATCTGGTAGCCGCTTACCTGCCAGATGTGCCTAAGACGATTAAGGCCGTTAAGGAAGTAATGTATCTTAGAAAATAATTTTGCATATAAATATAAAAGGCTGTTTCCTGCAATCTGGTTAGTGAAGCAGCCTTTTTCTATTTGGCAAATCTTTGACAAGTAGCGTTTTTATTCTTTTGAGATAATCTTTACTTTTGCAAGCATTATGAACAACAGTTTTGACCAATCGTTACCTATCGTTATCGGCTCAGACCATGCCGGCTTTTCTTACAAAGAGCAGTTAAAAGAAGTGCTTACATCATTAGGATGGAGCGTAGAAGATAAGGGTACCTATTCTACAGATAGTACAGATTACCCCGATTATGCGCATCCGGTGGCAGAAATGGTGGCATCCGGGCAGGCCGCTGCAGGTATTTTAATTTGTGGAAGTGGTAATGGTGTGTGCATGACCGCCAATAAGCATCAGGGAGTGCGTGCCGCATTATGCTGGAATGAAGAGCTTGCAGCTTTGGCAAGACAACATAACAATGCGAATATTATCTGCATGCCCGAGCGCTTTGTAGATTTTGAAACGGCTAGAAAGATGATGGAAACCTTTTTGAGCACTGCATTTGAAGGTGGTCGTCATGAGCGTCGTGTGCAGAAAATTGCATGTTGCTAAGCAATAGTCTTCTTAAATTGGGTTTGCTTTGAATCTTTTAGATAAGTTTTTGGCCAAACGCTCAGCGGGTGCTAATTCCGAGGGCGAAATGTCTTTTGTGGATCATATTGAAGCTCTGCGATGGCATATCGTCAGGGCATTGGTGGCTATTATTGTTTGCACTATTGGTGTATTTATCAATATCGAATGGATATTTGATAAGGTCATTTTGGGTCCTGCTTCCTCGGATTTTATATCATACAAATGGCTTTGCTCATTGGGCAAGCTATTGCATATTGATGTATTGTGTATGGACGCCGTGAATGTACAGTTTCAGAATACACAACTTACGGGTCAGTTTATGATGAGTTTCTCTTCATCATTCCTGATAGGGTTTATCGTAGCATTCCCGTATGTATTTTGGGAGATTTGGAAATTTGTGAAGCCGGCGCTTAAAGAAAATGAGCTAAAGCATACCAAAGGTATCGTCTTTTGGGCTAGCTCTTTATTCCTGATTGGCGTTTTGTTTTCATATTTTATTATTGCCCCATTTACTATTAGTTTCTTTGCCAGCTATCAATTGAGTCCGGAGTTTGACAATATTATTACCATTGCCAACTATTATGACACCATGAGTGATTTGATATTGGGTATGGGTGTTGTATTTGAGCTGCCCATTCTGGTGTATATCCTGGCCAAAGCAGGAATTCTGACAGCCGAGTTTATGCGTGATAAACGCAGATATGCTATTGTTATCATTATGCTCTTGGCTGCGGTGATTACTCCGCCGGACTGGTTTAGTATTTTCTTGGTGGCTATACCTCTGGTGGGATTGTACGAGGCCAGTATTGTAGTAACAGCCCGATTGAACAAGCAACGTAAAGAGCTGGATGCCAAAAATGAAGTATTGCCCTGGTAGGTAGCAACAGCCATTAGGTTCATAGGTTAATATTCTGTCATGAAAGATTTTAAGAAGTACTTTAGCATTCCTGCACCGCCGGAGGATGTGTATAATGCATTGACGCATGAGCCCACAGTGATGCTTTGGACAGGTGCGGAGGCGGTGGTAGATGCCCGTCCGGATGGAGAACTCTCCTTATGGGAAGATAGTATCGTGGGTAGGTTTATCTCTTTGGACCCGGATAAAAAAATAATCGTTCAGGAGTGGTACTTTGGTGAGCAACAAGAACAGTCTATTGTTACCATAAAATTGCATGCGGATAAAAAGGGTACTTCTCTAGAGCTGCGTCATACCAATATTCCCGATGAAGCTTACGAAGATATGGTAGCCGGCTGGCAAGATCCGTTTATGGCTTCATTGATAGATTTCTATGAAGAAGAGGAAGAAGATTAAATGTAGCATATAGCATGCTAGCCCAGCATAGAGCGGGTAGTGTGCATCAAAACAAGCACCGTCTTGCATGCGCGGCTCACTGCCGCGGGTGATGGCTCCATAGAAATCGTTTTGGTATATTGGTTGATTTTGAAGCATTTGCACAGTGCGTATCGCGTGAGGGACAGCCACGGAAAGCCCGCAGCAGTGCATCTTTCGCAGGATGTTTTCCTCCCTTATCTGTAACTAAAAGGCTCGGTGACAGCAAAAATGCTCTGAGCTTGCACTGCGAGGACTTGCAGGTAATGGCCCGACCCGCCGCCTTTTATAGTAGCCGAGAGAATACGCTGGCGCTCTGAAAAGGGGAGAGCTATAAGGCAAGTACGCGGCGGGACACGCCCAAATTATAAAAACAAGATAAAGGACTTTGTTGCCTTATCCCTCTTTGTTTTCAGTATTCCAATGGTCGAAGAGCAGATTTAGAAAGTGGTTTTCTCTTTTGGTGATGACATCATCGGCTTTAACCAGACGGAGTGCAAACTGCAAGAAATTGAGGCGCTCCTGCTCGGTGGCATCATCATAAAAATCATCCATGTACTGCAAAAAATGACTCTCCCATTCGCTAGGGTCGAGGTTGCTAATAATTTCCATTTCCCTGTCGAGATTAATGTTAAAGGGGAATTCTTGCACCAAAAATTCGCGTACAATCATATCACCGTCAACAGAAAATTTATAATCTACGGCAGAGAGTATCATTAAAAGATGATATCCGGCTATGGTTTTGTTGGTTCTTTTACGCATACAGTTGTTGACCAAAGGTGCAGCGAGGCACTAAATAAAATTGTTCATAATTAGATTCAGATCGGTATATTTAAGGTCGAAGCGCTTGGCGATATGCTGATTGGTTACCAATCCTTTATAAAGATATACACCATTGCGGATACCGGGTTTGGTCTTTAATACATAATCTACGCCACCTTTCTCGGCCACATCGAGTACGATGGGCATGAGCACATTGCTAATAGCCTTAGAGGCTGTTCTTGCCACCCCTGATGCGATATTGGGTACGCAATAGTGAATGACATCAAATTTTTTAAAAACAGGATTGTCATGTGTGGTGGGTCTGGATGTTTCTACACATCCACCTCTGTCTATGCTCACATCTATAATGACAGAGCCGGCTTTCATGTTGCCTACCATTTCTTCGGTCACCACCATTGGGGTGACACCGTTAATAGGTTTCATGGCGCCAATGACCACATCGGCCTTCTGCAATGCTTTTTTGAGCTCGTGGGGGTCGATAACGGAGGTGTATAGCCTTCGCCCCACATTGTTTTGCAGGCGCATAAGCCTATATATCGAATTGTCAAATAGTTTTACATTAGCTCCCAGGCCCAAAGCTGTGCGCGTGGCCGACTCGCCCACCACGCCTGCGCCCAAAATTACGACTTCGGCCGGTGGTACCCCGGATATACCACCCAGTAATACGCCAATACCATTATGCGGATTGCTCAGGTATTTGGCTGCTTGCAGTATAGCTGAGCTGCCGGCAATTTCGCTCATGGTGCGCACAATAGGGTAGGTGCCGCTACCGTCTTTGATAGAGTCGAAAGCGATAGCAATTATTTGCTTCTGCACTAATTTTTGCAACATCTGCGCCTTGAGAAAAGGTAGGTGCACCGGAGATATAACTACCTTTCCGGGCTGCAGCATGTTAATCTCTTCTTCTGAAATGGGTGCAGATTTGATGATAATATCTGAGCGAAAAACTTCAGCTTTATCGTAAACTATCTTAGCCCCGGCTTCGCTAAAATCATTGTCGGTGTAAAAGGCGTGTACTCCTGCATTATGCTCCACCACTACATCATGCCCGTTCTGTATCAGTACAGAAACGGCGTCTGGTGTGAGGGCTATTCGGTTTTCGGAGAAAGTATCTTCTTTGGGTATACCAATAAACAATTGTTTTCTGCGTGGAATAATTTCAATAGTTTCTTCTAATGGAATATACGAAAAAGATGAAGATATTTTAACTCTTGTGGACATATTGTTATCGAATAGGACTTTAAAAGTAAGCTACTCTTACAAATTTGGCAAATCTTTGCAAGGAAATTTATCATTATCACAACAAAAAAATTCTGCCAAATATTTATCTTCGCTAAACATAAACAGCATATTCCTTTGTTACAACTAACTCAAAGTCAGAAGTTATTACAGAAGCTCTCGCCGCAGCAGATTCAGTTTATTAAACTGTTGCAGGTGCCCACTGCTAATCTCGAAGAGGCTATTAAAGACGAGCTTGAGGCTAATCCTGCCCTTGAGATTGATACGCATGTGCCAGAAAATGATGACCCTTATCAATTTTCTGATGAGCATAGTGAGCCTGAAGGCAAGGATGGGGAGACTCAAGGAATAGATGATATCTCGGATTACTTAAGAGACGAGACGGAAAGTCTTTCTGACTACCACGTTAAAGAGGATAATGACGATGATGATGGAGATAAGGAAGTGCCTATAAAGCATGAGTCCTCCTTTCATGAATATTTGATAGAGCAGATTGGTCTTTGGGATTTAGATGAGCAAGAAAGAACTATTGCCATTCAAATTATTGGTAGTATAGACGATGATGGTTATCTGCGCAGAGATGTTATCAGCATTGTAGATGATTTGGCGTTTAATGCAAATATTTATGTATCTGAGGATGATGTGCTCAAAATTTTGAAAAGGGTGCACGAGCTTGACCCTGCCGGGGTGGGCGCATCAGATTTGCGGGAATGTCTGCTATTACAGCTAAAGCGTTTAGAATCGAGCACTGCCGTAAATAATGCCACGCGTATTTTGGCACAGTGTTTTGAGGAATTTACCAAGAAACAATACGACAAGATAAAATCACAGCTCAATATTGATGATGAGGCATTTAGGGAAGCTATCCAAACTATTCTTAAGCTAACGCCCAAGCCGGGAATAGCATTTTCCGACGGTAGTAAAGATAATGCCTATATCATTCCCGACTTTTTTATTACCAATAACAATGGCAATCTGGAGCTGACGCTTAATGCCCGTAATGCTCCCCAGCTTCGTGTTTCTGAAGGGTATAAAGAAATGCTCAAAGCCTACGACAGTGGCAGCATTAAGGATAAGAAGCAGAAGGATGCAGTAACCTTTATCAAGCAGAAGATTGATTCTGCTAAATGGTTTATAGATGCCATCAGGCAGCGCCAGCACACGCTGCTATACACCATGAAGGCGATTATGGATTATCAAAGAGAGTTTTTCCTTACTGGTAATGAATCCAGCCTGCGCCCGATGATTTTGAAGGATATAGCAGAGAGAATTAATATGGATATTTCTACGGTGAGCAGGGTAGCCAATAGCAAATACGTACAAACCGAGTATGGCACCTATTTGCTAAAATATTTCTTCTCAGAATCCATCACTTCTGAATCGGGCGAGGAGGTATCTACCTATGAGGTTAAAAATCTTCTGCAAGATTTTGTGGATAATGAGGATAAAGAGAATCCGCTGTCTGATGAGCAGCTTACAGAGATGCTGGCCGAAAAAGGTTTTAAAGTGGCACGCCGTACAGTAGCGAAATATAGGGAGCAGATGCAGATACCTGTGGCACGCTTGCGTAGATTGGCATGATAATCCCAGATTACGCATTAGACTCTTTATATAAAATTATTCTTGCTTCTAATCCACTTCAATAGCTCAAAAACCATAATTTATTATGCTTATTTCACTATTTTGTGGATTATTTGCCATAATAATTTTCTTTTAAATTCCTAATGCGTAATCTGGGATAATACAGCCTAATTGCCTTGTCTTCGTCTGGAGCGGCCGCGGTATATGAGCTGTTTGACTTTCAGATATAGGAGCTTTGTTCCAATGTTTTTTCAGTAGTCTTGGTACTTCCTTTTTGATTTTCCTTTAAAGGCATGTATTTTGTTTTCGTGGCCCCCTTGTGCATGTATTATGCTGCGCTGGTTCCGAGAGTTTGGTAGGCCTTTGCTTGGGCAATTATAGGACAATGGCTCTGCCCGGTTTGGTGGCAAACACTAGCTAAACTGGGATTTATTGCTTATGGCGCACCTGCA
>DATGQB010000180.1:0-10840 GCA_035304405.1 Edaphocola sp. | reverse complement strand
TTTATATAAAATTATTCTTGCTTCTAATCCACTTCAATAGCTCAAAAACCATAATTTATTATGCTTTTTTCACTATTTTGTGGATTATTTGCCATAATAATTTTCTTTTAAATTCCTAATGCGTAATCTGGGATAAAAATGAATACCTAATTAAAAACATTCATTTCTCTGGCAACAAAAGTCCACTAGTCATAAGAGTAAATATTACACTAAAATTCTTGCGGTCAAAAGCTCATTGCAGATATTTTCTTTTTTTACCTTTGCTAAAAATAACCAAGCATTTACATGTCGCTATCTTTTGAAAATACAGAAATCGCTTTTAGATATAAAAGTGACAAAGAACTGAAAAGGGCCAAATTTTTGTTTTCAACAATGTCGTTCCCAACGCTCACCAATATGGGTATTACGGCAACCAATACTGCGCTAAAACTAAGACTGCCCGTAGAAGCGCTTATTAAGAAAACTATTTTCGATCAGTTTTGCGGCGGTGAAAACCTGCGCGAAGTAGCGCAAACGGCAGCCAAACTGGCTCAGTACAATGTAGATGTTTGCTTGGACTACGGAGTGGAAGGCAAACATGAAGAGTCTGATTTTGATGCAGCGGTGCCGGAATTTATCAAAGCAATTCAATACGCTGCCTCACAACCTAATATCCCATTCATTCCTATTAAAGTGACTGGTTTTGCCAGATTCAGCCTCCTAGAAAAAATACATGAAGGCAAAACGCTTACCGAGGCCGAAACTAAAGAATTTGCAAGGGTAAAAGACAGAATTGATGCTATCTGCTCTGTGGCTAATGACCATAACCTGATGATACTGGTGGATGCGGAAGAAACCTGGATTCAAAACCCTATAGACGACCTCTGTGATGAGATGATGGAGCAATACAACAAAGGGAAAGTAGTGGTTTTCAACACCTTCCAAATGTATTGCCATGCCAAGCTGGCTTTTCTGAAAAAGTCTTACGCCAAAGCTAAAGAAAGAGGTTATATCCTGGGCGCCAAACTAGTACGCGGTGCATATATGGAGAAAGAAAGAGAACGTGCCGCTGAAAAAGGCTATCCAAGTCCGATTCAACCCAACAAAGAAGCTTGCGACAAAGATTACAATGCCGCTGTTAATTTTTGTCTTACACATACCGAAAATATTACTACCTTTATCGGCACACATAACGAAGACAGTTGCTATATTGCTACCAACCTCATGAAGGAGCAAGGAATCAGCAATGATGCAGACAAAGTATTCTTTTCACAACTCTACGGTATGAGTGATAATATGACCTTTAACCTCGCAAACGAAGGTTACAGAGCATCTAAATATCTGCCTTATGGCCCTGTTAGGGATGTGCTGCCCTACCTGATGCGTAGAGCCAGAGAAAACACATCTGTGAAAGGTCAAACAGGAAGAGAGCTGTCTTTAATTGAAAAAGAAGTAAAAAGAAGAAATTTATAGCTTAATTTGGTGAAGCATACCCTCATATCACTCTTAGCGATATCATTAGGCTCCGGGCTGGCTATGGCTCAAGGCCTTAGTAATGCGATGGAGCGAAAATACAATAGGGCTATTCAACAATATAATCAAGGGCATACGCAAAAGGCGGATGAGCTCTTAAAAAAATTAATAGCTACTTTTCCTCGAGAGGCAGCTATTTACAGTCGTATCGGTAAGCACTACTACGATTTATATAGATTTACAGATGCAGCCTATTATTTCGAACAAGGCAGCAAATCTGTAAGAGGTGGTGCTCAAATATTTGCCATCCCTTTGGCACGTGCCTATCACCGTGCAGGCATGTTGGAAAAGGCCGCTGTCGCACTTAGGCAAGCCGGACAACTGAGCACACCGGAACGCAAACAGGAATACCAACTGCTCTCACAATCAATAGATTTTGCACGCCGGGTGGGATATAATAGCTATAAGGTAAATGTCGAAAATCTGCGCTGGCCTATCAATAGCGAAACAGATGAGTATGCACCTTGCTTTTCCTCACCACATCAGAATCTGATGTTCACACGAAAGGTGAACAATATAGACGAAAACTTCTATATCAGTAATCTCGACACCTGCGGACTATGGTCGGATGTGCAAGCTTTGGATGCACCGCTCAACACCAATCAGCCGGAAAGCTATCTGAGCCGCTCATTCAACAACAAATATATTCTGTATCAAAAATGTGACCAGCGCAGTAGCAATGGCTGGGCACATGGGGGCTGCGATATCTATTTGTCTTACGAAAAAGCCGGAGGATGGTCTGACCCCGTACCTTTCGGGTTTACCATCAACACTACCGGATTTGAGGGCATGCCATGCCTCAGTGCCGACGAAAAAGCCATGTACTTTGTGAGTGACAGAGAGGGCGGATATGGTGGCAAAGATATCTGGGTAAGTTATTTCAAAGAAGGCAAATGGCAGGTACCCCAAAATCTGGGACCTAGCATCAATACCGCAGGTGATGAAATAGCTCCCGCTATTGCTGCCGATGGCAAAACCTTATTTTTCTCTTCCGATGGCAGACCCGGCCTCGGTGGTTTTGATATCTTTGTCAGCCAGCTAAAGAGCGACAGTAGTTGGTCCCAAGCTCAAAATTTAGGGCAACCTGTAAACTCCCCATATGATGAGCTCTGTGGTGCCGTTACCATCAGTGGCAGTTCTCTCTTTATGGCTTCCAATCGCCCCGGAGGTTATGGTGGCTTCGACATTTATCGCGCGGAGATACCGGAGCCTTTTCTCCCCAAGCCCATGACCTTAGTTTATGGGGATATTCGCGACTTTGAGACTGGTAGTAAAGTTACTTCCTCAGACATTTCGCTGCTTACGCCTCATATCGATGGCCCTGATTTGTTTTTAAAAGGCAATAAAGGTGACGGTAGTTTTTACGCAGCGCTACCGAAGGGATTACAATATGAGTTAAGCATACAGCACAGTTATTATCAAAACCTACGAGATAGTTTCACTGTAAGTATAGAGAAAGATACGGATACCTTGCAGTGCATGCTGCTGCCCGACGGCATCTACCCCAACCTGAAAGGGATTAAACTCATAGAGCTGCACTGGAGCAACATGGCGCAATACGAAGACAGTATCTGCGTGATGCTCAACGAATTGCTCTCTAACTATTCGGGTCAGATTACGAAGATTATTGTACGCTACAGCTATAATGATATAGATGTCGCCATCCAGCAAAAATTCAGCCAGGCGCTCCAATTATGCTTCTATAAAATCGGCATCTCAGATGAGTATGTGCTGCACCAGGAGCAAGTAAGCAAAAAGGAGCAGCCCCTACCCCATGCTGATGGAGCAGACAAAGGTCCCAGAGCGGTAATTTTACTGGAATATTTGGGAAACGAAGAATAAGGTCAGTATTTGAGCGCGCCCAAGGAGTCATAAACACATAGATAATACATAACGCCCATTATTGAATTTCGGCCATCCAAGTCTTATCCGGGCGGGTGAGTCTGGCGAACCCCACTCCTGACCTACACATTTCTCAGCATGCTTTGCTGTATTGCGCGTACTACACTTCAATTCATCGCATTTCTACCCATCGCTGCCCAACACCGGGGCATTCCCCTTCCTTTCCCTCCGCATTGCACTGCAATGCGCTGCTTATGTGCAGAAACATTGCTGTACCATCAAAAGAAATCTAGCGGCGGCAGAACGCATAGACTTCAAATACGCATATCTGCGGCATACTCTTTTATGCCCTGCTTATTGTTGAACAATGTAAATTGAATCGGAAATAAGTGTGTTGCTTTGATTGCCGGCTTCATCTACGATGTATAAGCTGAATACAAAGGTATCTTTATCCCTGTCGGGTATGTCATCACGCATTCTGAAAAAGGCTTGAATATCCAATACCGCTTTCGAAGCACCTTTCAGATAAGACTTGCCGCTGCGTGCCGAAGGGGGGATGTAAGGGAATGGAAATTCATAAACTTTGTCCAGAACTTCATTTTTCAAAAATATGCGCATTTCATTATCATTGGCTCTGGTGCCTAAGTCGCCATCTCCATCCACAAAGTCAAAAAACATCATCCACTCACCGGTATCTACAGAGAGATTTATGGAGTGCATATTCACACTCTTGTATTCCAAATGAGGTACCTTAGCGTACTTTTCAGTTTCTTTTTTTACACAAGCCACCATCACACTCAGCAAGAGTACCAGAATCGCCGGGCCACAAAATCGGGTTAGATTTGTCATGTATTATTATATTAACTTCGTTCTTTGATTCGAACAGCTATCAAATTTACAAAAGAATTACGATGAGCACTACTTTTACTCCAAATATTCAATGGTTAGAAGCTATAAACGATAACAATTTTGATGAAAATGCCATAAAATTATTTCGTTTTCAGTATGAAAATGTGCTCCTCTATCGCGAATATTGTCAATTATTAGGTATTAGTCCTGAGCACGTCCAATGCATCAAAGACATACCTTTTCTTCCCATCAACTTTTTTAAGACTCATCAAATCATTAATAAAAACGTGCAATCCTGCCTTCATTTTGAAAGCAGCGGCACTACGGGAATGACGCCGAGCAAACATTTTATCGCTCATCCGGAATATTATGAATTGAGCTTCCGCAAAGCTTTTGCTCAATTTTATGGCCATCCCAAGGATTATATTATTGTCGGACTACTTCCCTCTTATTTAGAACGCAAACATTCCTCATTGGTGTATATGGTTCGCGATTTAATAAAGCAAAGCGAACATCCAATGAGTGGCTTCTATCTATACGAAACCGAAAAACTGGCCACTCTGCTACAGTCACCACTAGACAGGCCGGTATTTCTTATCGGTGTCACCTTTGCCCTGCTCGACTTCGCCGAAATGTACCCCATGAATCTGCAGGGACATGTCATCATGGAAACCGGAGGTATGAAGGGCCGCAAAGAGGAATGGACCAGAATGGAGGTTCATGACCTGCTCAAAAGCCAGTGGAACCTTAAAGAGGTGCACTCAGAGTATGGCATGAGCGAACTCTTGTCTCAAGCCTATGCTACTGCTAATGGACTCTTCCACCCTGCCCCTACCATGAGGGTATTGCTTAGAGAAGAAAACGACCCTTTACTTACCATGCGCACCGGCTCGGGCTGTGCCAATATCATAGATCTGGCCAATATTGACTCCTGTGCTTTTATTGCTACTGAAGACATCGCTAAGGTTTATCAGGATGGCAGCTTTGAGATCTTAGGCAGAAGAGATGCCGCAGCACTGCGCGGCTGTAGTCTCATGGTACTCTGATATTTTTTTGATGTTTATAATGGTCAAATTCTTTTGAAAAGCATGCCAATGCATTATATTTACCAACATTTTTAAGAAATCTAAACCAGTTCATCAAAAAAACATCCCTTCATGCAAGACAATAATACCAATTTCAAGCGTAGCCTAAGCCTGATGGATGGCATTCTTATCGTGGCCGGCAGCATGATTGGCTCCGGAATCTTTATCGTGAGCGCAGATATGAGCCGACAGGTAGGCAGTGCCGGCTGGCTCATCGCCATCTGGCTGATTACTGGTATTATGACCATATTTGCCGCAATATCATACGGAGAACTTGCCGCAATGTTTCCCAAAGCGGGCGGTCAGTATGTTTTTCTCAAAGAGGCCTATGGCCGTCTTGTAGGCTTCCTCTACGGCTGGAGCTTCTTTTCGGTAATACAAACCGGCACTATCGCTGCCGTGGGCGTAGCCTTCAGCAAGTTTGCCGGCCACTTTATTCCCGCATTGGAAATGACGGATGAGAATGTACTACTGACACTGGGCAGCGACTTCAAACTTTATCCGGCCCAACTGCTATCCATTGCCTTAGTCATCTTGCTCACATGGGTTAATTCCAGAGGGGTGAAAGAAGGCAAACTCATTCAAAGGGTATTTACATTTACAAAATTAATTTCCTTATTCGGGCTCATCATATTTGGCTTCCTGCTGGCTTTCAATACAGAGATTTGGAATGCCAACTGGAGCACGGGATTTGAAATGATGTTTACCACAAACGAAGGCGGCACCTGGAGTCCTTTTCAGAGTGTGGATAGCATGACCTTAGGGCTGGGTCTGGTAGCGGCGGCTATGGTCGGCTCTGTATTTAGTAGTGTAGCCTGGGAAAATGTGACCTTCATAGCCGGCGAAATTAAAAATCCACAAAGAAATGTGGGACTCAGTTTGCTCTTCGGCACTCTTATTGTAACGGCAGTGTATGTACTTATCAATTTAATGTACCTTGCTGTCTTACCCTTAAATCCTGCACTTGCGCCAAACGGTACGGGCGATACTATTGCTTTTGCACCTTATGACCGCGTAGCTACTGCGGCTTCACTGCCTATATTTGGTGCTGAAGGGGCTACAGTTATTGCTATAATGATTATGATTTCAACTTTCGGTTGTAATAATGGACTCATCCTAACCGGAGCAAGGGTGTGTTATACTATGGCCCAAGACAATCTGTTTTTCAAAAAAGCAGGCACCCTCAACAAAAATGCAGTACCCGGCGCCGCGCTATGGGTACAATGTATCTGGACCAGCGTTCTGTGCCTGAGCGGAAAGTATGGCTTGCTCTTGGATTATGTAGTTTTCGTAACTTTAATCTTTTATATCCTTACCATAATTGCTGTATTTAAGCTTAGAATCAAACACCCTGAGCTGCCAAGACCTTATAAAGCATTTGGCTACCCTCTGGTACCCATTATTTATATTTTACTTGCTACAGCAATGGCACTGGGCCTACTCATCACCAAATGGACCACATGCGCATTTGGATTAATCGTAGTGTTGATAGGCCTCCCTATGTATTATTTGTTTATGCGCAACCAAAAACGTTCTGAAGTCTGATTTGTCTATGAGCTTTCTGTTTCCCTTGTTTCTGATTGCAGGACTTAGCCTGGCTATACCCATTATCATCCATCTTTTTAATTTCAGAAAATATAAAAAGGTGGTGTTTTCGGATACTCGTCTGCTTCAGCAAGTGAACATGAGCACCAGGAAAAGCAAATCGCTAAAAAATAAACTCCTACTGGCCACCCGTTTGCTATTTTTAACGGCATTGGTCGTTGCATTTGCACAACCATATTGGGGCGCAGACAAAAGTAGTCGACAAGAACTGGTATTGCTCTATCTAGATAATTCCCTGAGCATGTCGGGACTTAAAGGCAATTACACATCCATTTTCCAGCAAGCCAAAGACGAAGCCAAAGGCATCATCGCCCAGCTACCGGAGGACCAACAGATTATCATTTTGAGCAATGATAATACCTATGCCAGCCGTCCTATAAACAAGCAAGAAGCCCTAAAGAGGATTGAAGAAATAGCTATATCGGCAAAGACTACCGATTTGAAACAAATAATCGAAGCGGTAAACAATGCAATATCCGACAACAATGCTGAGGAAGCTAAAGTCATAATGCTTTCCGACATGCAGAAAAGCACCCTGCTGCGCAGCGATTTGACCCAAATTAATAAAAACATTAGCTTTAACATCATTCCCTATACTCAGGGAGGCAATGCCAATATTTACATAGATACAGCCTTCTTCACCAATCCGGTGATAGATACCCGGCAGCAAAATCCCCTCGTTCTGCGCGTAGGCAAATCCAACAGTAAAGAACCTGTGGATGCTCAGGTACAAATAGCAGTAAACGGACAAATACGTACGGCAAAAACCATTCGTATCACCAGCGACAGTCTGCAACAGGATACAGTTGCGCTCATGATAAATACTCCGGGCTGGCATCAGATTGAAATCATAGTAAAAGATGCCCCTGTTCAGTTCGATGATACCTTTCGCATAGCGGCAAAGACCAACGCCAACCTATCGGTATTGTATTGCAACAATGGCAAATCAAATCCATACATCCAGGCAGCACTCTCTCCTGTAAATGGTTTTAGCACACGAAATACCAGTATAGAACAGCTCGCTGCATTCTCATCGGAAGATATCAATCTCATTGTACTACACAATGTGGCTAGCCTCAACAACAGTACTGCCAGTATTATAAGAAACAAATTGGATGAAGGACAAAGCATATTAATCATACCCGGAGCCATACAAAATATGGAGGCTTTTAACGAAGCTTTGAGCCATATTGCCCCTATACGATTTGCCGATATTGACACCCAACAAACTGCGATAGCAGCATTGCAGACCGAACATCCCATATTGAAAGGAATGATTGCTGCCCTTCCTGCAAATGTGCAACTACCGTTGGTGCGCAAACACTATCCGCTGAGCGCAGGTATTACAGCTAATCAACAAACAGTACTCAGCCTAAAAAACGGAAAGCCATTCTTGGCACAATACAGTGCCGGCAAAGGGCAGCTTTTCATCCTGGCTAGTCCACTCGACGAATCGGCCGGAAATTTTGTACTGAGCAATTTGTTCCTGCCCATCCTTTACAAAATGTGTGCAATAAGCGGCTCTCAATCTATCTATGCACTTAATGCCAATAGCAGACAGCCTATATTTATTCCCGAAAAACAAAATTCCAGAGCCGTATATAAGGCCTGGCGTGCTGATAAAGAACTGATACCACCCCAACAGGCGCAAGGCAACGGCACCAATGTATATTTAGGAGCTGTAATCAGCGAACCCGGCTTTTATAAACTCGGAGGAGAATCCAGAAAAGACAGCATCAGCGTAGCCGTAAACGCTGATGTGTTAGAATCACGCCTAGAACCGGCATCAAAGGCAGCACTTGAGCAGCTGCTACAGCCGGCCAAAGTACACTGGGGCAAACCGAAGGCGAGCGCAGCGGCCGACGGCAAACATGCTGCACTCTGGCGTTGGTTCGTCATCATTGCTATAGCAGCACTTGCTTTGGAGACTTTCCTCCTCATCAAAGGCACAAAAAAAAGCGCCTAAATAGCGCTTAAAACATTGCAGTTGTATCATGTAGAAAATACTGTATGCTATCCAGAAAGTCTCTCAATCCGGGAGCAACGTCTATCGCTTACTCCGTGGCAAACTGAGCTTTGATTGCTTCAATCATTTCTGTAGCGATTACCTTTTCTGCTGTCTGGAACATGGCTACAAAAGCCTTGGCAGAGGAAATACCATGTCCGATAATTACCGGTGCATTCACACCTAATACCGGCACCCCGCCATACAGTTCATAGTTAAGACGGCTTATTAAAGAATCTCCCTGAATCTGATCTTTGAACAAATCATAGAAAGTTTCTGCCATCTTCAAAACCACATTTCCGGTGAAGCCATCGGCTACAATTACATCCGCCTTTTTATTAAAGAAGTCTCTACCTTCTACATTACCCACAAAATTGATAAACTTATTGGCTTTCAAGAGCGGATAGGTAGCCTGCGTAAGAATATTTCCTTTTCCCTCTTCTTCTCCCAAATTAAGCAAACCCACTTTCGGACTATCCGTCTGAAGTATGTAAGCAGCATAAGTAGCTCCCAATTGTGCGAACTGATTCAAATGCTCCGGTTTGCAGTCGGCATTGGCTCCTACATCCAACAGCAGATTGATACCTCCATCCACTGTGGGTACCGTAGTAGCAATAGTAGGCCTCAACACTCCGGGAATAACCCCGACAGAATACATAGCGCCCACCAACATGGCCCCGGTATTACCCGCACTCAAAAATGCATCTATTTTTCCGGCCTTGAGCAGCCCGAAACCTATGGCGATGCTGGATTGCGGCTTTTCTTTCAGCGCTTTAGTAGCATGCTCATGCATACCAATAACATCAGCGGCACTTACAAAGGAGTATCTGTCTTGGTAGTCAGCAAGCAAACTTAAATGTTCAACACAAGTAGGCTCGGTTCCAATCAACACCAGATGCGCATCAGTATTTTGTGATAAATAAGCCTGCGCTCCTAGGATTGCTTCCTTGGGTCCGAGATCGCCACCCATTAAGTCTAGTCCTATCTTCATCATCAGCTTATAACTATTTGGGCAATTGGAATGCGTAAAAGTAAAAAATGTTGGTAATTTTTACATTTACTTACCAACATTTTTTACAATTTTATTTACTCGGCAGCTTCGGTATTGGTAGCTTCCGAAATGTTATCAATTACTACTTTTCCGCGGTAATATAATTTACCTTCGCTCCAGTGAGCGCGGTGGCGCAAATGTACTTCTCCGGTTGTACTATCTGTACTTAGTGTTGCTGCTACCGCTTTGTAGTGAGTACGACGCTTAGCACCTCTTTGCGCAGAATGACGACGTTTAGGATTTGGCATGACTGTTAGTTTTTACAAAATTATTAATTGTTACTTTTATCTTTAAAGGCATCTAGGCCTTTCCATAAATTATTAATTCTTTCCTGCTCAGCATCTTCCTCCGCTGTAGTACCACTCTGGGTCATTTTCTCCAGCAATGCTAAGCCTTCCTTGCTACAGGTAGCGTTACCTTCTTCGTCTATAGGATGCACTCGCTGCATGGGTATGCTCAGGAGTACAAACTCATAGATATACTCAGAAAGATCGATAATGGTTTCATTTTTTGATATAAAAACAATATCTCCATCGTCTTCTCGTTCTTCCTCAGCAGGTAAGCCACTTGGCTCTTTTAATTTGATTATCAAATCAAATTCATCCCAAAGGGGCAAAGTAAACACCTCACCGCACCTATCACAAGGCACATCTACCGAACCATTAATATTGAACTTCAGACTGAAAAAATTGGGATGCTTATCGAAAATTACTGCTGCTTGCACCGAAACATTTTCAAAATCCGAACTATCGGCAGACATTAAGTCAAAAAACTCTTTACCTATATCATAGGTGTATGTGTGCGTACCATTCTTCAGACCCACATAGGCTATTTCAAATTCTCTACGGTACTTCATAACGCTGCTATATTTCGGGTCTGCTCCCGGGTCTA
>DATGQB010000179.1:0-4370 GCA_035304405.1 Edaphocola sp. | reverse complement strand
CTTTATATAAAATTATTCTTGCTTCTAATCCACTTCAATAGCTCAAAAACCATAATTTATTATGCTTTTTTCACTATTTTGTGGATTATTTGCCATAATAATTTTCTTTTAAATTCCTAATGCGTAATCTGGGATAAATGGTCTTGATGCCAGCAGCCTTTACTCATTAATGTGCTGTTGCCGGCTATGGGCCATATTGTATTGGCACCCAGAGCAGTATCTTATCCCTTTGGTATAAATCAGTAACTTAAGACGGGGCGGGCTCTTACCGTTTGAGGTAACATGTCAAAAATTGGACGTGACAGGGTCTGTAATCATATTTGTTAATCTATTGCAAAAGTAGGTACTATGCAATGCATGGTACTATATTTTGGATATATCTTTGCATTATAAAAGTTGCGACGCTGTTACCTAGCCAGTCCGGAGAGGCTGGGCAGCAGCAAAGCAAATGCCCATATGTTTAACCTTTAAAAAATTGCAATGAATGTAGATAACATGCAGTCGCAGATGCGCAAAGGGGTGCTGGAGTATTGCATTATGGCCATCATTCGGCAGCGGGAGGTGTACCCTTCAGAAATTTTAGAACTTTTGAAGGGAGCAGGTCTTAATATTTTGGAAGGCACGCTCTACCCCCTGCTCACCCGACTGAAAAATTCGGGCCTGCTGCAGTATCGGTGGGAGGAGAGCAGTGCCGGACCACCAAGAAAATATTTTTCTATCACTGAAGACGGACTTCGCTTCTACGAAGCGCTCGAAGAAACCTGGTCGCAATTGAGCACCGCAGTGAACAATATTATTAATGCAAAATCATCTGAAGAAAATGAATAAGGTAATCACAATAAATCTTGCCGGGCGACTCATCACTATTGATGAAGATGCGAGCCTACAATTGAATGCCTATCTGAAATGGCTGCAAGACTTCTTCGCAAGGGAAGAAGGAGGTTTGGAAATTTTCAGAGACATGGAAGACAGGATTGCGGAGTTGTTTGAGGATAAGTTGCGCAAAAGTCAGGCAAGTATATCCAAAGATGACGTGCAGGCGGTGATAGCTATTATGGGACGTCCGGAGCAGATAGCCATGGAACACGGAGACGGAACCTATGAGCAAGAGCAGGTACATGTGGCCTCGGCTTCTGGCCATGCCGGTGATAGCGCGGAGACTTCTGGTAGGTATTTGCGTCGTAATCTGGCAGATAAGGTGATAGGCGGTGTGTGTAGCGGTGTGGCAGACTACTTTAAGCTCGATCCTGTTTTGGTGCGTACTTTGATGGTGATTTTTACATTTATGTACGGCTCAGGCTTGTTCTTGTACATATTGTTGTGGATTTTTGTACCGGGACAATATCCTAGTGCCGATGAGCTCCAACTCAGACGTCGCTGGTACCGTTCTGTAGACCAAAAGGTAGTAGGTGGTGTTTGTGCCGGTCTTTCCTATCCTCTAAAGGTGCCAAAGCAGGTGCTGAGAGCCATCTTTGCCTTCCCGCTGCTGGGTATTATTTTCTTCAATATCATCAATGAGTATGATATGGCTTCATTCTGTACAGCTGCCCTACCTACCATGACGCTAATATATTTGGTCTTATGGATGGCAATGCCCAAAGCCAGCACGCTCACACAGAAAATGGAACTAAGGGGGGAGCCCTTAGATGTGCAGTCTTTGAGCTCTGCATTGCGCAAGGAGCAGCGTGTAGCGGCTGAGGACGGGATACGTCCTAGGCAGAGTTTGCTAGCGGGCATCATTAAGTTTATGGCCTATATTGTGCTTGCATTTGTGATATTCGTAGTAGCTTGTGTACTAATAGGTTTGCTAGTCGCATTGATTGCATTGATGTTTGGCTTCTCGATGGTGGGCATAGGTTTCTGGCCGCTCAACGACCTTGTATTTGAAACACCACTGCAAGCCAGCCTTTTGTACATATCTGCCATATTGTTGGTGGCTGTACCAGTGATGGCCATCATCCGTTGGCTGCTGCGTAGAGTGCGTCGACCTGTGAAACGAAACAAATGGGTGAGCTACGGTTTGGCATCCTTGTTTTTTGCGAGCTTGTTTACCACTATCTTCATTATTAGCGACTTGGCCTCTGGTTTTAAATATACTCATAAGGCAGCCGCGCCCTTGAGTCTCACTCAACCAACAGATACTTTTATGATTACTCAGATAGCCGGCGGCTATGAGGATGTGGCTCACTGGGATAACGATTTGATAAGGTTGGGTAATAATGGTGAGCTGGAAATGCGTATAGCTAGTCTGAAAATATTGCCTTCAGAAAGCGGTCAATATGCTGTGGAGTTGGAACGTCAGTCTAGTGGACGGAGCCCTAAGCAGGCAGCCGAGTTAGCCAGTAGAATTAATTATCATTTTGAGCAGGATAGCAATATTTTGAAATTGCCACAGTTTGTATCATTTGGGTCAGGGACCTTGTTTAGAGGTCAGTTGGCTACAGCAAAAGTGTACATCCCTAAGGGAGCCGTGTTTAAGATTGGTACATTGCCGCAGGCATACAGCAAGAGCTGGACCATAAGCTCCAGACCTGTATACACTGTAAAGGTGAAGACTGAAAAATGGCAAAACAAGGGTATATACCGTATGAAAGAGGATGGTACTGTAGAACTTATCGGACGATATTAAGCGGCCACCCACAGTGGAATGAATACCCATTAGTTAAATATTTTTGTTAAAAAAGTCCGGTGCCAAAAAAATAAGGTTTAACTTTGTTGTATATTCTTAAAATGCAATAAAATGACAATAGCATCTTTTAGTCCGACTTTGTTATTATCTATGCCTAGCGGCGCAGAATGGTTGTGGGTAGTACTCGTAGTAGTAATTTTGTTTGGTGGGAAAAAAATTCCCGAATTGGCCAAAGGTTTAGGTAAAGGAATTCGTGAGTTTAATGACGCTAAGGAAGGCGTGAAACGTGAGATAGAAAGTGGCATGAAGGAGAAATCCGGAGCAGAACAGCAGAAGTAATTAATGGGTTAACTATAAATGATTAAGAAAGTCTTCCTCTCTAGGGAAGATTTTCTGTTTTAGAATGGTGGAATAAGAAAAATATTGTTATTATTGTGGAATCGTAGAAATTGACAATTTATTATTAGTGGCATTCGGTGGTTTATAAGAATAGACGAAACCATATGTACGCTCGCAATCACATGAAGAGAGCCATCTGCCACATTCAAAAAATATTAGAAAAAATATGCCTTGGATAAAAGCTTTTTGTGCAGCAATCATCTTAATTCCTAGCTTGGCTGCCGCACAGAAGAAGAACAGTGTAGAAGGGATGCCTTTGGCAGAAAATATAAATAATGATTCGCCGATGGAGGTGCCGGAGGCCGCCCGCGCGCGAGTGTCCACAGGCCCTACTCAGGGAGGGTCTGCAGGCGTGACGAAAGTCTCCAATCAAGATAAAGCAGCTGAATTGCACTCTGCCAATAAACTTACAGAGCGTAGCCGAAAAGCAGTCGGCGACCAATATGTGCCATTGGCCGGTGAAATAGAGTACTTTGGAAAAAACAATGATTACGTCTTACAATACACCAAATCCTACTTTGAGCGCAACTATCGGCATTTTGTGACCATTCAAACCCGCTCAGAACGCTATTTCAAACTTATAGATAAGACTTTTGCCCGCCGCGACGTGCCTTTGGAGCTAAAGTATCTGAGCGTGATTGAGTCTGCATTAAATAACAAGGCGCTTTCCAAGGCCGGAGCACTGGGCCCATGGCAGTTTATGGCTACCACCGGCCAGTTTATGGGTCTGGTAGTCAATGGCAAAGTGGACGAGCGTACCGATTGGCAAAAATCTACCAATGCAGCTGCTAAATATCTCAATTATCTATATGATATGCTGGGCGATTGGCTGCTGGTGGTAGCTGCCTATAATAGTGGTCCGCGTCCGGTACTGAATGCTATAAAAAAGACTGGTAAGTCAGACTTTTTTGCCATTAAGAAATACCTCCCTGCGGAAACTCAAAATCATGTGATGGCATTTGTGGCCACTGCTACCATAATGGAACGCATGGGCAGGTATATCGGTGCTCCCGTGCCGGCAGAATTTGACTGGAAGTGGTTGAATTCCAGTACGGGTGGTGCAGGTACGAATGCGGCTGTAGGTACACAGCCCAAAAATCCGCTATTACTTCGCTTTTCCGAAGAAGAGTTGCAGAATATGGCCATTGTAAAGATGGATAAGCCGATTGACCTGGACGTGCTTGCTTATACCTTAAATGAAGAAAGAAGGAAAATAGGGCGTTGGAATTTTGACTATTATACCTCGCTCGAAGCTTATAAAGCAGGAGAAATCAAGCATTTCCTAATTCGTATTCCAAAGGATAAGCTTGAGCTCTTTCTAGAAAAAAAATCCAGTATCGAG
>DATGQB010000178.1:0-3924 GCA_035304405.1 Edaphocola sp. | reverse complement strand
CGGATGCACATGCATTTTCCACTCATAAAATAGTCCGGGCACACCGGCAGCCTTGTCTGGGTCATCCATTACAAATCTACCCTCCTGGATATCCAGCTCGTTCACCCGCAGCTGCCACATGTGTGGATTAAAAGGAGTGGTATCAATAGTGTTGGAGGGTTTGCGTCTCAAACTATCCGGTCTGCCACCCTTATAATCCCTGAGCGTATAACTGGGCTGCTGAGCTCTTATATAATCCACTACAACCACTCTGTTGGCATAGCTCATTGCGTCGATATCTATGTTCAAACTGCCCAACTGAAGTTCGTGGTCTTCCCCCACCCATTCATCTTTTGAAAGAAAGCGCAGGTTCTTTAATACCACCTTTCTAATCGCCCATTCCGGAGTAGCATTATCCTCGTCCTTTTTATCGTCCTGTGCAAAGGCCTCTTCTATAAAATGGTAATTCCATACAGAATCCGTTCGGGGGCGATGCAGGTAGATTAAAACATCTTCCAAACCGAGGTAGCTGAGCTCCTTCTCACTTTTCAGAAAAAACCAGTCGGTAAATTTAATATTTAGCGCTCCGCTATACAGTAGCGTATCTTGATTGAGGTCTCGAAGCAGCACCCCTTTTAATGACATTTCATCCAGGTAAGAAAAGCTAAAACCCGCTACCTTGACCTCTGTATTGAGGCGGCTGCTGAGCCACTGGGCGGCCTGCTGTGCTAACCTTTGCTGCACCCAGGGTATGCGCATAACAATGCCCAGCACTACCAGCAAGACCAGTAGCGTGATTGCAGCATACTTAACTATATGAAGAAATTTGCCCAGAGCTAACTTTTGACAAACAAAGATAACCTGAATAATTGATTTTACCTGCCGGCAGCCAGGCCTTGTGAAAAATATTGGCCTTAAATAAACTAGAAGTAGCCCAGATAGGTTTCGGAATATTTTGCCAACTCTACATGAATGATATCACCCACTTGAAAGCTCAGAAAGTCTGCCTGAGACACTTCTATACTTGGCAAACCGGGATAATTAACAAAAAAGTGAAAAGTTTGGGACATTTGCACAAATTGCTTGCGCTGAATCTGCAGCGGAATCACACGCTTTAATCCGTGCTTTAAATCGGCACGAAACTTAGAAGAAAAGCGCTTTTTTGCAGCCACTGCGATTGTTAAGAGCAAGAGCAACGCCGCCACGGCGGCTATCAGAAAACGAAGTAATGAAAACTGCTCCTCCAGCTCGTCTGCAGGCTCCGCAAGACTCGTCACGATACAAACAATGGCAATGATAATCAGAGCAATCCATACAACACCCTTCAGGGCTTTGTTCCAACCCTGAGCGTCTCTGTCGAGCAGCTGAACTAAATATTGGCGCTCTCGCTCCGTGAGTGACTCCTCGTATGCCTGCATAGGCTAAAAATAAATCATTTTTCCCAAAATGCAGCAATACCCGATAAAATAGCCACAGAAGCTGCCGCGATTTAAATGGAGCTGGCGGAGACAGAAATGAATATGGTCGGCCACGTCCTCAAGAGCAGCCAACATCATTACTATATTGCATGATTAACGAGTATATTGCATGATTAACGAGCACCGCTATAGCGTTAGTTCTGTAAAAGTTCCGAATTGCTCCTCTAAATTTCATCGGGACGCATATTTGACGGCAACAAAATATAAATGGGGACAATCCTATACGAACTGTCC
Organism: Edaphocola sp.; assembly: GCA_035304405.1. GTDB lineage: Bacteria > Bacteroidota > Bacteroidia > Chitinophagales > Chitinophagaceae > Edaphocola. The sequence continues at coordinate 2,233 of DATGQB010000178.1, read as the reverse complement.
CCATTTAAAGTATGAAAGAAAAGTTACTTACTCAGCAACAACATCAAAAGTCACTTCTAATTGACGGTCTTTACCAAAGTCGATATTAGCTTTGTAAGAACCCAATTCTTTAATATCCTCAGCGATTTGGATACGACGACGATCGATTTCAAATTGTTTTTGCTCACGGATAGCACGAGCCAATTGGATGGAAGTAACAGCACCAAAGATTTTGCCGTTTTCACCCACTTTAGCAGTCAATTGTACCGGAGTTTCCAAAGCTGCTTTTACAGCAGCGATATTTTCCAACAATTTAGCTTCTTTTTTAGCCAATTGCTTTTGACGCTCTTCTTGTATTTTAAGGTTGGAAGGAGTAGCTTCAATAGCAAATTTTTGAGGAATTAAATAGTTGCGCGCATAGCCGGGACGAACATCCACTACTTCATGAGCGCCACCCAAATTATCTACTTCTTTTATTAAGATTACTTTCATTGTTTAATGTTTTTTGGAGATTACTTCAATAAATCAGTAACATATGGCAGAATGGCCATTTGGCGGGCTTTCTTAATAGCATGACCCAGTTTGCGTTGGTATTTCAGAGAAGTACCGGTGATACGACGAGGAAGGATTTTACCTTGCTCGTTTAAGAATTTTTTCAAAAATTCAGGATCTTTATAATCGATATATTTGATACCTAATTTCTCGAAACGACTGTATTTCTTTTGGCGGTTCTCGATACGAGTACTGCTCAAATATTTAATATCGTTATTTCTAGCCATTTTAATTTGAATTGTGGATTGAGTAAATTTTGTTTACGAAAGCTACTGAATATTATTTGCTACGTTTGCGAGCATTGTATTCAACAGCGTATTTGTCCAATTTAGTTAACAAGAAACGCATAACGTTTTCGTCACGGTTCAATTGGATTTCTACTTTCGCATTAACGTCAGTAGGAGCTGTGTACTCTATTACAGTGTACAAACCAGTAGTTTTTTTCTGAATTGGGTAAGCCAAAGAACGCAAACCCCAAGGATTTTCGTGAACAATCTCTCCACCATTTTCTTTAATGAGAGATGTGAACTTGCTCTGAGCTGCTTTAAAATCTTCTTCAGACAAAATTGGTGTGAAGATAATCATCAGCTCATAGTTCTGAATGTTTGATTTTGCCATAAATAAATGTTTATAGATTTTTGGATTCCGTTTATGTCATAAGGGCAGCAATATCGGTCATATCGTAGCAAGCCACAATAAGGCCCTTATTTTTTCGGACTGCAAAGGTATATTATAATTTATAAACCAACAAATTTTTACTTATTATTTGAAGCAGACAGCACATGGTCTGCCACGCCTACAATAAAAACTTCTGTTTCGGAAAGTGTGAGTGCTTTATGCGCCTGCACCTGCCCACCTAGTACATAACTATTACCTTTGGTAACATCTACGCTGCTACCGTCTTTAAACTGAATAATAAGCACCCCACTTAAGACGAGCAAAATATGCGCATGCTCGCACCAGTTCTCTGCTTTATAATCGGCAGAATAGGTATTATGGCTGATTTTAATAGCTCCTACTTCTTTACTTCTAGTAATCACATATCCACTCTCACCTTCTATGCGCACTGCCGGCAGTTCTTCCCAATTAATGGCAACGTTTTCCAAATTTAATACATCCATAATGCTCTTATCTTTTAGATTTGAATCAATTATATGCGCAAACCACGTCACACCTAAGATGCCTTAAACCTGATTAACGCATCTTAGCGCATGAATATCGGCTTTGCTATTATAAATATTCTGTAAAAATAGCCAATTTACAAAATTTAATGATATGCTCGCCGAAATTCACAAACACTTAGGGATTTGCAAGCAAAATCATTCAGAAAAATAATAAATGGGTTAGCAAAAGGTAAGCATTCCCAGTTCATGCTGGGGGGGGGCGAAACCGCATAAAGTAGAGCAGAATCGAACACAGAATGGGCCTAGCATCTGCAGCTGCAGACGATTGGAGACCTAAAATTGGGGAGGCAAAGGACAAAAAAGCATCAAGGCTCTGCCAGCTCCATATCTTCAAGTACTGCAAACAGCAGTGATAAACGGTGTCTATCTCCAATGCAGATACCTCTTATAACCGAATAGGACGGCACATATTAAACCCAGATTACGCATTAGGAATTTAAAAGAAAATTATTATGGCAAATAATCCACAAAATAGTGAAAAAAGAATAATAAATTATGGTTTTTGAGCTATTGAAGTG
>DATGQB010000177.1:0-2494 GCA_035304405.1 Edaphocola sp. | reverse complement strand
GATATAACCCTGCAAGGAAATTTTGACCCTGCTAAGCTGATGGCGCCAATTTCAGAAATAGAGCGCGCTACGGAGGCAATGCTTAAAGCATTTGGTCCGGGTCGTCATATTGCCAATCTGGGTCATGGTATATTGCCAAATATCCCTGTAGAACATGCAAAGGCTTTTGTAAATACTGTTAAGTCTTTTAAACATTAGCAATTTCTAAATGGTAGGATAGTGCTTTTGTACTATTTTTGCCGAATAGATTATTCTTTGTGAGCATATTTAAGAAAGAGCGATTGATTCCGGAGGATGGATGGCGACGTACGCTCTTCCGGATTATATATTTTGCAGACACACCAGCCGGCAGACTCTTCGACGTTTGTTTGCTGGTGTCTATTTTATTAAGTACCCTACTTATTATCTGGGAGTCTATACCGGGTAGTAATGCCAAGTTTGGCAATATATTCTACTATGCAGAATGGGTGCTCACGATACTGTTTACTATTGAGTATTATCTGCGGCTGGCCTGCATAAAGAATAATAGAGCGTTTGTATTTAGCGCCTTTGGGCTTATAGACTTGCTGAGTATAGTCACCTTTTATGTGAGCCTTTTTTTTCCGGCCATGCATTTCCTTATTGCTATCCGAATGCTGCGATTGTTGCGTATTTTCCGGATATTCAATATGATAGCTTACCTCAAGGAGGCAATGGTCATTATTAAGGCGCTACAGCATAGCTATCGTAAGATTATTATATTCCTACTTTTTATTGTCATCATATCGGTGATTATGGGTGCTTTTATGTTTATTCTTGAGGGTAGGAAAAATGGTTTTGAAAGCATACCTAGCAGTATATACTGGGCCATTGTGACTATCACCACGGTAGGTTATGGGGATATAGCGCCCATGACCGTAGCGGGTAAATTCCTTGCGCTGGTATTGATGCTTTGTGGTTACGGTATCATCGCTGTACCTACCGGAATCTTTGTGAAAGAATTGCGTAAGGTGAGAAGGAGCCTGAAAGAATGTCGTCGCTGCGGCAATACCGATAATGATGGTGATGCACGCTATTGTAAGATTTGTGGGGAACGAATTCAGGGGAATTAGAAAGTTTATTTTTGAGAATATTAAGAATTGTGCCTTTGCTTCATACTATGTGTTGTATTATGCAAAGGCACAAATGCTATTGGCAGACCTTGTGGGTAAAATGATAGTTAGCCCAGCCAAAAATTAGCTTGCACTTTATAATGACCGCATCCAAATGTCTTGCTGCACATAGACTGTGATAAGCGTATTTGCTGATTAGAATGCAAACGGGTCTTTATATGCCGGGTTGGTAATTAGGCTGGAGTCGGTAAGTGTTTTTAGAAATGCCACCAGGGCTTTTCTGTCTTTTTCGTCGAAATATGGTCTGTTGGTGAGCAACTGCATATGTTCGTCCAGATTAGGAGAGTCAATGCGAACAGAGTCCAAGTAAAAATTGACCACTTCTTCCAGCGTTTTAAATCTTCCATCGTGCATATACGGTGCCGTGAGGGCGATATTGCGCAGTGTAGGCACTTTCATCTTTCCGATATCTCTTGCCAGTTTGGTATTTTTGGCCATCCCGGAGTCGGGTACCTTATCCAATCCGTTGTTGCGGAAAAAGTTGTCTGTTAGCAATACATCACTGTGGCAGTGGTTGCAGGTACCTGCGTTGAAAAATAATTCTAGACCGCGCTCTTCCTCTTCGGTGAGCACATTGGCATTGCCTTTAAAGAAATATTCGTCAAATCGGCTGTTGAAAGAGACTATTGTGCGTTCAAACTGAGCCAATGCCTTCAAGACCATTTCTTTGGTTATTTGGTCAGAGCCAAAAGCTTTATAAAAGCGCTCAGGATAATCGGGGTGCGACTGCAGGCGGGGTAATATCACATCCCAGCTGCTCGCCATTTCTATTGGATTGGTTATGGGGTCATTAGCTTGGTCTTCAAGCGATTTGGAGCGCCCATCCCAGAAAAAGAAGTTGCTCCAGCCAAGATTTACAAGGCTCATAGACTGTTTTACGCCCAGGTCGCCCCGTACACCAATGCTGAAGCGTCTGGGGTCAGAGAAAGCGTTGGCTTGTTTATGGCATGCAGCGCAGCTCATGGAGCGGTCGGCACTTAGAATGGCATCATAAAATAAAAAGCGGCCCAGCTCTACGCCCTCTTCTGTGAGCGGATTGTCTTTGGGCATAGGCATAGGCTCGAAATAATCCATTACAAATTCCGGCAGCACTAATTTGTAGGGTTTGGGTTTATATTTCTTTCTTTTGGTGCCGGAAAAAGCACTAAAAATTATGGTTAAGGACAGAAGCGCGATGGTAATCCAAAACTTTTTATTCGCTTGCATTTTTTCTCTTATTTCTCAAACTTACTTTTCGACACTTGTACGGCCCATCGAACAGCGGCAATAATCTTTCCGTTTTCAAGAGGCGTGTAACCTTGTTTTTTATAGAAGCCTTTGTGCCGTCTGCCATCGCCTAGCAC
>DATGQB010000176.1:0-15917 GCA_035304405.1 Edaphocola sp. | reverse complement strand
GAGCTTACACGGTAGTACATGCGAATTTCGCCATGAGCTCCGTAAAATTTGGCTGGCTCTATCACACCGTATCCCACTACAGTTTTTTGCACTCCTGCTACCTCAAAAGTTTGAGGGGCGATAAATACAGAATCTGGGGTTACTGTTGCGATAACAACAGAAGTATTATTAAGATTATTAAAGTTGCGAATTTGAATCTGGTTAATAGCAGGTCCGTTTTCTACAGAAACAGTATATCTGGCCACCCCACTCACGGTACCGGTTTCATCTACAGTCCAAGCGCCTCTATATCTATCGCGCGTTGCGGTTTCGCATCGCTCTCCCTCATAGCCTACCGGACAGGTACAGGAACCATCTTCCTCACAAACTGCTCCATTGGCACATACGATTGCCTTACATTTATTTGCCTCACAAGAAGTTATAGTTAAAGTGGCCACTGTTGAAATAGCACCTAGGGATATCATTAATAAACGCTTCATAATTATTACTTACAGATGAAAAATATGGTTTATAAAATTTCAATGCCTAAAAATAGTTAAAGAAATCGAAAAAGCAAATTTTTAATCGAAAATTAGGCATTTTTTTGTCCGTATGGGCGATTATTATTCTGCTTTTGGCTCTTATTATGGAAGCTTGTACTACCGCTTCTACTTTTGCTGTGACCACTTTTATTTCGGGCCTGAGTGCTTGGCGCATGCTTTTTATGAGTGCCACCACCATTGTTGTTAAATCTCATGGTGCGTGCATCGCCGGGTACATATTCCAGCTTGCCCTCACTGAGCAGCAGCAGCTCTTCTTTAATCATATCGTCTTGCACCTGCTCTTTATGCCAGTTGGCATAGGCCAGCTTCATGTAGTATGCGATGGTGTTGATGTAGCCTTTTTGCTTCTGCTCGTCTTCGTTTTGCAGGGCTTTGTCTATTATCAGAGAGAGGTTCTTACCTATATGTCTGTTTTTCTTGCTACGCTGCGGATAAGGAAGTGGCTCTGGTTTTTTCAGTAGCTGCTCGCGGGAGGGAATAGGGTAGGGCGATTCTATATCTATTTTAAAATCTGAAATTCTAAAAATATGGTCCCATAATTTATGGCGAAAATCTTCTACGTTCTTCAGATGTGGGTTGAGGATACCCATCAGTTCTATAATCGCTTCGGCGTTTTTTTGGCGCTTTTCCTTATCCTCTATAGAGATGATATAATCTACCATCTTTTGTATATTTCTGCCATACTCCGGCATCAATAGTTTTTCACGGGAAGTATTGTATTCCATTAAATCTAAATAAAAATGAAAAGTAAGTATTGGTAAAGAGAAGCTATTAAAAGGAATATGGAGTGTATTAGATTCGCTTGCTGTTAACGCTTCTTGTTCTGCAAATATAACGCATTTGAAAAAAACAATAAAACTATTTAGCATAAATTTGCGGCTTAGAATGCCTTGGTTTCATGCACTTGAAGTATGGTAAGGGTCGCAAGTCGCGCCGCGGGCGCATTCTCTAGTGCCACGCCCGCAATGTTAGATTATCGTTAAGGCTATTTATTCACAGATATTGACGGTTTAGTAGTGATATTGTTTTCTGAAAAATGTTATAAAGTACTGCTCAGCGGTTTTTATCTGCTGCTCATCTGGGGCTTTTATGCTTGTGGCAGTACCCGACATCTGAAAGAAAACGAGTTTTTGCTCCGAAAAAATCAAATTAAACTACAAACTACCAAAACCTATGCGGGCAAGACTGCGCTAAAAGAGGCTTTGCAGTCTTCTGTAGCACAGCAGCATAATACTTATCTTTTGGGTGCTTTCCCGGTAAAAACCTGGTGGTACAATCTGCGCTACAAACGTTACCAGTCTGATACTGCCAATTTTCAGATTCGCTCAGGCATGGCAGAGGCTCCGGTAGTTTTTGACCGCCATTCCATAGCCCTGTCTTTGATGCGCATGCAGAATTTATTGCTCAACGAAGGTTATTTTGATGCAAAGCTCAGCGCCAAAGTAGATACTGTGGCTAAAAAGAAGGTCATGGTTACTTATACCGTAGATGCTCAGGAAGAGTATTTGGTGGATACCATACAGTTTGTTGCAGATTCTTCGCTATTACAATCGGTGATGCAACCGATATGGGAATCTAAAACCTTGGTTAAGCAAGCCATTCCCTATTCCAATAACTTGCTGTCTGAGGAGCGCAGTCAGATGGTAAATCTGGCACGGGAGCAAGGGTTTTACCGTTTCAATACCGACAATATCCAGTTTGAGCTCGATACAATGGCGCAGCGAAAGTTGCGCAGCAAAAAGAGTGTGGTAGAAAGTGCCGCAGATGTGCTGGCGGGTAAGCTCAAGCAGACCCGACCGGCTGTCACAGTTTCAGCTATGGTGCAAGCAGAGCAGTACCCTCAGGCTTTTGACAGGTACCGATTTCGAAACGTTTATGTCTATCCTGAATATGTGGATAATGAGCGTTTCTTGCATAATTTTACTCAGGAGCAGGAGGCCAATAGCTATACATTTCGGCTCAAAAGCGAGCAATCTCCGGTGCGCACCGGAGTTATCAGCAAAAAGCTGAGCCTAAAGCCGGGGCAGATTTATCGTCAGTCAGACTATGATAAGACTCTGTTGCAACTCAATGATTTGGAGATATTTAATTATGCCCGTGTGTTTATAGTCGAAGACTCGGCTCAGCAGGCAGATGGTATGCGGCTTTTGGATGCACACGTGGTGCTCAATCCCGGTCGTAAATACGATTTTAGCACCAATTTTGAGCTTTCCGGAGGCGACCTCTATTTGGCGGGTAGCGCTCTTAATGCCTCTGTAATCAACAAAAACTTGTTTCGGGGGGCTAATCAGCTTTCTATATCTGCCAATTATGGCTTTGAGCTCAATCAGACCAAAAATACAGATCAGCGTTTTTTCGAGCGCTTCTATCTGATGACGCAAAATTTTGGTCTCAATACCCGGCTTATAGCGCCGGACTTTGTAGTGCCTTTTCGCTACAATAGTTCCAGGGTTAATAGTCCGCAGACGGTTTTTAATCTGGGTCTTAATTTTCTGGACCGCACCAATCTCTTCCGTTTGCGAACCCTCAATGGTGGTTTTGGCTACCGCTGGAAGTCCGGGCCGTGGACTACCTGGCAGTTTAATCCATTGTTCTTTAATGCACTGAATCTCAGTAATATTTCAGATAGTTTCCAGGTGCGTCTGGATGAGGTACAGGCCATACGCAATGCTTATCAGGAAAATTTTATACTAGGCGAGGCGCTAGAGTTTATTCATAATACTGAGGGCAAGCGCCCCGACCGTCATTACTTCCTGCGGCTTGGTTTTGAAGAGAGTGGTCTCTTGCTCAAAGGGGTAGGAGCATTGCGCTCCGCATGGTTGGATAAGGGTATTGCCTTCAATTATGCCCGCTATCTGCGCTTCGACTTCGATGCGCGTCAATATTTTCATCGGCAAAGTAGTACTTGGGCTTTCCGTTTCTATGGAGGCTTGGGCTTGCCTTATGGTGGTGCACAGACCATGCCTTATGTAAAGCAATATTTTGTGGGTGGCGCATATAGTATTAGGGGCTGGGCACCTCGTTTGCTCGGGCCGGGTAGTTATTTGCATCCGGCTGCCATCAATGCTACCGACAGGTTATTCGTAGACCAGAGTGGCGACCTTAAACTGGAGTTCAATGCAGAATATCGCTTTCGTATGATGCAGTTATTTGCGGGGGCAATAGGCCTGCAAGGTGCCTTCTTTGTAGATGCAGGTAATATTTGGCTTATGCACCCTGATGCCAATATGCCTGGTGCAGCCTTTCGATGGGACAAGTTTTATGCCGATTTGGCTATGAGTCCCGGCCTGGGTTTGCGCGCAGATATCGGTGGTTTTCTCATCTTACGTGCCGACTGGGCTTTTGCTATCAAAAAGCCTTATGAACGGGCAAGTAATGGCTGGGTGATAGACCAGATTGATTTTGGCTCCAGATCCTGGCGCAATGAGAATTTGCATCTCAATCTGGGTATCGGTTTCCCTTTCTAGCATGATGTAGCTCTAGTTTTTCTCAATTTAGTTGAGTCGAGGGAATAAATCGCTGCCTGCGTTTGCAGGTTTATCTCAATGTCCCAGTGCCTTCTTCACCTTTTTAGCCTTGCTACCCATTTTCAACCAAAAATATAATCGTGACTTAAGCCGGTTAAAGGTTTCGAACTGTCTATCAATGCCGGTTTGATGTGCTAATAGCTGAGCGGATCGCTTTGGGCCCAATAAGCGAGCAAGACGCACTGAAGCAGTAGGCAGAGCGTTATTGTTGCATATTTGGTGCCTGCTTTCTGTGCGCCAAAGGAGGCCCAAACGATATAAAGGGGAAATATTACAGATATATAACGCGTCATGGAGGTGACACTGCCCGCTGATAGGGGCAAAAGTATATTTATCCATATCAGCACATTCATACTCAGGGGTAGCTTTTTGGCAATAATGAGCGCATAAAGCATCACCACGCACACGTAGATACTGTTGAAGGTGCTGGCAAAATCTCCCTGCCGGAATAATGCCTTGAAAGGTATCATAGTTTGTTTGCCCCAGCCTTTTTGTGCCAGACTAAAGGCATTATAATAGCCTGTAGCCTGATGCTGATACAGAAGATAGGCACTAAAAGTGAGCGCAGCAGGCAAAAACATCCAACTGTTTTTCCAAATCTGAGTAAGGTTGAGCGTCTTCAGCCCCCCGCCATTTTGCTCCCATTGAAACAGCCATACCGGTAGCAGGCAGATAATGCCATTGGGTCGTACCAATACCAACACAGCGCTGGCAATCGCCGTAAGCCACCACTTTTGCTGCAGCACGCCCACAAATGCAAGCAGCAGGGTCAGCAAAAAGTACGATTCGGTATAATACATCGACAGGTGATAGCTAAACGGACTGGCGATAAAGAGCAATGTGAGCCAGTATGCTTTTGGGGCAGATTTAAGATACTGCACAAAGAACTGATACAGAGCCACAAAGCAAGCAATAGAAAAGATTATAGACACAAGAAATGCCGACCAGTAATAGTCCAGTCCTGTTTTCATTAGGGCTGCGATAGTGTACGGATATACCGGAAAAAAAGCCCAGTTGCTCTGCTTCCAGGGCAGTACCGAAGTGTCGCCCAAGTCACTGAGGCTACTGATATGGTCATAACCTTGCGTGGCAATTTTTTGATACCAGCCACTGTCATTGCGATGAAAGACCTCCAGGAAATGCGTCTGCGGAATACCAAAATAGTGGCAGTATAAATGAATACAACCGAGATACAGCACTTTGAGCATGAGCGCAAATGCTATTATCCGTATATAATGCTTTCTGGTATTCAGGCTTTCAGGCATAATGGATGTGATAACAGTTGGATTTAGGCAAAGCTACAGTACCCGTACGAGTAATCCTTTAAGATACTCACCTTCAGGGAAGGATGCGCGCACAGGATGATCTTCCGGTTGGCAAAACTGGCGAATGTATTGCACTTGTTTGCCTGCGTCAAGAGCGGCCCAGGCTATTACTTGTTTGAAGGTTTCTATATCCATAGCCCCTGAGCAGGAGAATGTAGCGAGCAAGCCACCTTTTTCCAGCAGCATCATACCCCTTCTGTTCAGGTCTTTATATGCTCTGGCCGCCTTATCCAGTGTAGAGCGCGATGGTGCATACTTGGGTGGGTCGAGAATGATGAGGTCAAATTTTTCGTTCTCGGCGCCCAATGTTCTCAGGTATTGGTTCACATCAGATTTTACCACTTCGCATCTGGCTCCCGGTAGCTCATTGGCGGCCAGATTGCGTTGTAAGGTTTCCAGAGCCAGCGCTGAGCTATCCACAGAACGTACGCTTGCGGCTCCATATTTAAGAGCGTTTAAGGTAAATCCGCCAGAGTAGCAGAAGCAGTCCAGTACGCGCTTGCTTTGAGCATATTGTGCTGTCAGCCAACGGTTTTCTCTTTGGTCGCAGTAGAATCCAGACTTCTGACCATCCACAATATTCACCTGATAATGAATGCCATTCTCTTTAATGTCCACAAATTCCGGTGGCATTGCCCCATAAAGCAGACCATTGCAGTCGTCAAGACCTTCAAAAGTGCGTGCTCTTAAATCACTGCGCTCATATATACCTGTGGGCTGCAGCAGTTGCACCAATTCGTCAATAATAATCTCTTTCACTCTTTCTGTAGCTGCAGAATGCACTTGTATGGATATATATTCTGCATACTTATCAGCTATCAGTCCGGGCAGGAAGTCGGCTTCTGCAAATATCAGACGCACTGCATTATTGTTCTCATTCAATAAATGCATCCTATTGGCCACGGCTGCCCTTACGCGCCCCCGCCACCACTGCTCATCAATGCTTTGGGTATTACCCCATTCCAGCAAGCGTACTGCCACACGAGAGCGGTTGTTATACACGCCTACGGCCAATGATTCCCCTTCTATGTTCAGTACCTCTACCAGCTCACCGTCTGCTACTTCACCGGTTTTGGTTTTTATGGCTCCCGAAAAAATCCAAGGGTGAAGCTGCTTTACCGCTTTGTCTTTACCCTTATGTAATACCACTTGCTTCATCCTGCAAATGTACAATTACCATAAATCAAATAAAATAGATAATTTGTTTGGCTAGTTTCAGTGAATCAGTATGCTTATTTTTCGGTTGGTTGGCGACCCTTCAACGCATAAGTCATGGGAATAACCAGGCCCAAATGAGGAAGTACATCCGGGAGATATTGACCTCTTGGGATATATGATTCAGATAGCCCTTTTACTTTTCTTATTTGTTCAAAAGCATAGAAGACTTGGTAAGCTGCCCTTAGGGATGAAGTGTCGGGAAGCGCCAATCTTCTTTTATCCCAGATTACGCATTAGGAATTTAAAAGAAAATTATTATAGCAAATAATCCACAAAATAGTGAAAAAAGCATAATAAATTATGGTTTTTGAGCTATTGAAGTGGATTAGAAGCAAGAATAATTTTATATAAAGAGTCTAATGCGTAATCTGGGTTTATTGCTCGGTGTGCATATTCAACAAAAATGCAGTTTACATCTTCAATCTTCGCTTAGTAGTTGAGAATGAGTCTGCTGCTAGCTTTCTGCTGATGATTTTTGTGCTCCTCTTGTAATTTTTTGTATAAAATCTCGTTATTACTCTTAAGTTATAGGCGAAATGGAATATTGGCGTTTCCTTTTTCCCTAAATTTGCACACTTAATTATGAAAAGGATTTTTTGTACAATAGGCTTTCTAGGTGCGCTGACTGCTGCGCTAGCTCAGGAAAAGCAATATGCCGATAAAATAGTGGCAATAGTGGGTACCAATGTGGTACTGCTTTCTGATGTGGGCAAGCAGTATATGGGCGCACAGCGTGAGTTTCAGACCTCGCTGCCGGAAGAAGCTAAATGTGCCATGCTGCGCGACGCGATTGTAGCCAAAATTTTGGTCCAACAAGCCGATAGGGACAGCATTGTGGTAGATCCTGAGCGTGTAGAAAGTCAGCTCGACTACCGTATCAGTAGTTTATTATACTCAGGCTTCAACGGCAATAAAGCCGCTATGGAGGCAGAAATGGGTAAGTCTATATACCAAATTAAAGAAGAGTACAGAAGCGTAGTGCGCGATAACCTTACATATATGAATATGTATGAGGAAATCGTAAAAGATGTAACCATTACTCCAAAGGAAGTAGAAACCTATTTTAACCAACTGCCGGAAGAGCGCAGAGTAAATGTGCCGGCATCTGTAGAGGTAGGGGAGATTGTTATCAAACCTGATGTGAACCCGGAAGTGGAGGCCTACACTAAGCAGCGTATGGAAGAGATTCGCAGGCAGGTGGTTGAAGAAGGTAAATCTTTTGCTACCATGGCGCAGATTTATTCTGAAGATGCGGGCGCCAATAATGGTGGTGAGCTGAGTCTCAATAGAAGAGAAGGTAGATTTGACAGCCGTTTTGTGGCTGCTGCATTCCGCCTACAACCGGGAGAAGTTTCTCCTGTATTCCGCTCAAGCTTTGGTTATCATATCGTTCAAATGCTGGAGCGCAATGGTGATGATGCCAAAATTCGCTACATAGTACTGATACCCAAGCAAACTTCCAGTGATTTTGAGCAAGCCTTGACAAAACTGGATAGCGTTAGAAATGAGCTGATTGCGTCAAAATTATCCTTCAACGACGCAGTAAATAAAGTGAGCAATGATGAGAACTCCAAGCAAATGGGAGGCATGATAAGAGACCAGCGTACGGGCTCTACTATTTTGAATATCGAGGCATTGCGTGATGCCGAGCTGGCTATGCAAGTGGCCGATTTAAATGTGGGCGAGTACAGCAAACCTCATGTGTATGTAGATGAGACGGACGGAACTACTAAAGCGCGCATTCTTTATGTGAAATCGAAACTTCCTCCACACCAATTGAATCTGAAAGATGACTACAGCCAGATACAACAGGAAGCATTGGAGGTGAAAAAAACAAATTATCTGTACTCTTGGTTACAGGAAAAGAAAAAGGAATACTATATCAAAATAGACCCCGCCTTCTTATCTTCTTGTGAAGAGCTGGCGGCTTATGCCACCGGAAATTAATGCGGGAGTAAATATTTTTGAATCAAAAGGTAGCGATAGCTACCTTTCTGTTTTAAGTTAGGTGGCGGATATCAGTCATATTGCTTCGCGAGAGCAATTCGCCATGAATAATAAAAAGCATCACAAATAAAGCTGAGAGAATTTAGCTTATGGAATTCGAAACACTGAGCCTACATGCCGAGGCACTTATATTTGCCAGTCATCAACCCATTACGGAGGCAGAGCTGTTGGAGCATCTGAGCAATATCACCGAAGCTCCGGTGCACATGGAGCAAATACAGGCCGCACTGGCCGCGATTGAACAAAAGTATCAGGCGGAGCATTTTCCTTTCGAGCTGAAACATACCGGTGGGGGATATCAGTTCCTTACCAAGCAAGCTTATCATCAGACTGTGATGCAGCTGAATGGTGATAAATACGTAAAGAAACTCTCTGCAGCCGCCTTAGAAACGCTCTCTATAATTGCATATAAGCAACCGGTGACCAAATCTGAAATTGAATTTATCCGTGGCGTTAATTCTGATTATTCCATCCAAAAGCTTCTGGAAAAAGAGCTGATTGTGATTGCCGGAAGAAATGAAGAAGCGGTAGGCAAGCCGCTGATTTATGCTACTTCTAAGCATTTTATGGATTATTTGGGTATCAATAGTCCAGACGAGTTGCCTAAGCTGAAAGAAATGGGCAATATTGACATAGTTATGCCTACAGATGCCACCGAGGCAATCCCCGAGGGAGAAAAGCATATGTCTGTAGATGCTGATGGCCAACTTAAAGAAGAAGCTTAGTCACTTTTGTTTCACCTAACAAAATCTGCTTTTGGTGACAAAGTCCGAAGCCCGCGAGGTCTTGAATAACAGCCAGGCGGCCATGCAACATTGCTATGACGCGCGGCTTGCCGGAGAAGAGCTGCCAGCACATAGATGAGCTAAGAGATTGGATAAGGTTTATCTGCGCTGCCTTTATGCATGCTGTCGTTGGTATGAATCCTATTGCTGCCGGAGATGAGGCACTGTTTATGAAAAAATGAATGGCGGGGCCACGGTAGCGTAGCTACTTAGCGGCTTTTGTTGAGGCTAAAGCCAAACGAGGAGCCTACACCCACTTTGCTGCGCACATTCACAATTTGCTGATGCGCCTCGATAATATGTTTGACAATGGCCAGGCCCAGACCAGTGCCGGGAATACTGGAGCTACGGCTTTTATCGGTGCGGTAAAAGCGTTCAAAAATTCTGGTAAGATGCTCTTCCTCTATGCCCACACCATCATCTGAGATTTCGATATAGGTTTTTTCTGCATCCAGCTCCCAAAATCCGGTGGTAATATGCCCCCCCTCTTTACCATATTTTATGGCATTTTCTACCAAATTGATAAGCACCTGTCTTATTTTTTCTTTGTCCGCATGTACCATCACATGGTCTTCATCCCCGCCGGCCTTGAAGCGTAGTTTTATTTTTTTGTCTTTGGCTTGCAAGTCCAGTTCGTCATACACCTCCTGCACCAATTTTTTTAGGTCGAAATTCGACAGCATCATAGGGTTGGCACCAGATTCCAGTGCTGTTATCTGTGATAAATCATTCACCAGATGCACCAGTCGCTCCAGACCTTTACCCGCATTGGCCAAAAACTTTTTATTGACCTTTTCGTCTTCAAGGGCGCCATTGAGTAGGGTATGTATGTAACCCTGTACGGTGAAGATGGGAGTGCGCAGCTCATGAGTGAGATTACTTAAGAATTCTTTTCTGAATTTTTCATTAATCTGCAGCTGCTCAATTTCTGAACTTTTCTTTTCAGCCCAGCCCACAACCTCTTTTTCTACCTCGTCAATCGTTTTTTCGGGAAGAATCTTATCGTAAAAAAACTGCTCTTTACGACCGGCTTTGGTAGTATAGATGAGCTTGTAAATAAGCTTTAACCTGTTGGAAATAAACTTTTTAAGATAGAAATAGAAGATAGTGTAGCTAATGATAAAGCTCACTACAAAGATGAGTGTGGCCACCTGCCAACCTCTGCCCAAAATCAAAGAGAGTATGCATATACATACGGCAGATAAGAAAGCTGCTCTCAGGCAGAGGTTGCGCGGCGACAGTTTTTTATACGAATTCGGCATAATTCTAAACGCTTGATACAGTTAATTATCCATCAAGCTGGGCAAACCCTTTACTTAAGCATCTTGCGATAGCAACGCTTGCGCTTATGTTGAATATGCTCGTAGTTTTTCCAGTGATTAATGGCTTTTTCGTTGGTTTCGATAATACCGGTGGTCTCTACCCATTCCACACCATGGTCAATCATAATCTGCTGCAGTTCGGTAATCAGCAAAGCGCTCACGCCCTGAGCTTGCCAGTCAGGATGAATACCGGTGAGGAGCAAGTCGGCTACTTTTGGATTTTTGAGTGCTTTGGTGATATGCACAAAGCCCAGGGGGAACAATTTGCCTTTAGCTTTTTGCATCGCTTCGCTTAGCGATGGCAGGCTCACGATAAATCCGATAATTTTACCTTCCTTGTCTTCTACAACTTTTACAAACTTTGGATTCAGTACCTCTATATATTTGTTGATGTAGAAATTCAGCAGGTCGTCGGGCATGGATACGAAGCTAAACAAGTCGGCAAAAGCCGTGTTTAGCAGATGGAATACGTCCAGTGCTGCGTTTTTTAATTCTTCTTTTGAAGAAAATGTACGCACCGAGAGTCCATAGCGTTTTTTAATTAATTCGTTGATTTTTACAGCCTTTTCAGGAATGCCGTCCATCACTTTGAGGCGAAACTCTACCCAGTCCATTTCTTTGGCATAACCCAAGGCTTCCAAATGTTTGTGATAGTAGGGTAGGTGATATTCAGAAGCAATAGAAGGCAATTGGTCAAAACCCTCTACCAGCATACCCTGATGGTCTAAATTAGTGAAGCCCAAAGGTCCGTGTACGCCATCCATACCTTGAGATAAGGCATATTCTTCTACCGTACGTATCAGTTCAGCAGATACTTCCGGGTCGTCGTAAAACTCCAGACGGGTCATTCTGCACATTTTTTCACCATACTTCTCATTTGAAGCCGGAGAAATGATAGCTCCTACACGACCCACCACTTTACCATCGCGCTCTGCCAGCCAAAATGCGGCAGTATTGTACTTAAAAGCTGGATTGGTCTCGGGCGACAAAGATTTCAACTCTTCGTCTTTTATAGGTGGTACCCAGTATGCATTTCCTTTATAGATATCGAAGGGAAGTTGCACGAATTTTTTAAGGTCTGCTTTAGCATCTATTTTTCGAATTGTCAAACTCATAATTATTAGTTTCTGTTGAGTAAAACCGGCTTTGCCACAAATGTAGTAACTTAAATGAAGAAATCATGCTGTTTTGTGAGTCTAATATCCATACACCGTCTGTTTTATGTGTTTGATATTCATGCTAAGCCCTGTGTGTCATAGCTTTACTGCAATAAGCGTCTTTTCAGGCTCATCCACATCAGTCGTGGTTTTCAGGCATTTTGGCATTACCACTGCTGGCCGTATATCAAGATTTTTTCTGTCGAGTGCTATACATGATACGGTCTGATTTTAGTTATCATGAAAGCTCAGCTATATACTCAGTACGTTGTTTACTCCCCTGAATTTGCTTAATCGCGTTTGTGCAACAATATCTTTCTCAATCATAAATTACTTCCTCACACTAGAATTGTGGATTATTCTCTATGCGCATGCCCGTCAAACCTGTTCATGTATAGGTTTTCTCAACTATTTTTCTATTGTATGTGTATGCAATTATTTGAAAATCATAGTATTTTATAAGGGTATCTTGCGCAAGGCCTGAAAAGGTTTTTGTCAGCGGTTTCGCCATTGCTTATGTGGATAATAATGCCCCGCTATCGCCTTTATCTCCCTTAAATTTTGTATCTTTGTGTGTTGTGAAATCTTGTTGAAATTAATATATTTTAAATATAAAAGATGAGTTTGGAAAACAAAGAAGTGCCCACTACGCAGCCTGGTTATGATGCAAATTCGATTCAGGTTCTGGAGGGATTAGAGGCAGTGCGTAAGCGTCCTGCGATGTATATTGGTGATACAGGTGTCAAAGGCTTGCATCACCTAGTTTACGAAGTGGTGGATAACTCTATTGATGAGGCTCTGGCCGGTCATTGTAAAAATATTAGTGTAACCATACACCAAGATAATGCTATCACTGTTAAAGACGACGGTAGGGGTATCCCTACCGGTATCAATGCCAAGGAAGGCAAGTCTGCCTTGGAGATTGTAATGACGGTGCTACACGCCGGTGGTAAATTCGATAAGGATTCTTATAAGGTTTCCGGCGGTCTGCATGGTGTGGGGGTGAGCTGTGTAAACGCTCTGAGTACTCATATGCACACTGTGGTTTATCGTGAGGGTAAAATATTCGAGCAGGAGTATAAATGTGGTATCCCACAATATCCGGTGCGCGAAATTGGCACTACCGATAAGCGTGGTACGCAACAGACTTTCTGGCCAGACCCTTCTATCTTTACGCAAACCACCATTTACAATAAAGATATTCTGGCGGCCAGGCTTAGAGAGCTTGCCTTTCTTAATAAAGGTATTAGCATCACCCTTACCGATGAGCGCGAGCTTGATGATGAGGGTAAGCAATATCAAGAGACCTTTTTCAGTGAAGGTGGTATTGTCGAATTTCTTCAAACCCTTGACAGAAACGCTAAGCGCGAGGTATTCATTCCTGAACCTATTTATATGGAAGGCTACGATGCTACCTCAAATGTGGCAGTAGAAGTGGCTATGGAATATAATACTTCTTATAGCGAAAATATTTTCTCTTACGTCAATAATATCAATACCATCGAGGGCGGTACCCATGTTGCTGGTTTCAGAAGGGCTATTACCAGAGTGTTTAAAGCCTACGGCGATCGCAACAAGCTTTTTGAAAAGGCTAAGGTAGAAATCGTGGGTGATGACTTCAGAGAAGGCTTGAGCGCCATTATTTCGGTAAAAGTACCAGAGCCTCAGTTTGAAGGCCAAACCAAAACCAAGCTCGGCAACTCGGAAGTGAGCAGCATCGTGGATGCAACGGTGGCCAGAGTGCTGGAAATATACCTAGAAGAGCATCCTAAGCAGGCAAAAATGATTATTGATAAGGTAATCCTTGCCGCTCAGGCTCGTGCCGCTGCCAAAAAAGCAAGGGAGCTAGTGCAACGCAAGTCTGTACTCTCAGGCGGTGGTATGCCGGGCAAGCTGGCCGACTGCTCTGATAAAAATCCCGAAAGATGTGAACTCTATCTTGTGGAGGGTGACTCGGCAGGTGGTACGGCCAAGCAAGGACGCGACCGCAATTTTCAGGCTATCTTACCACTCAGGGGTAAAATCCTGAATGTGGAGAAAGCTCAGGAGCATAAAATTTACGAAAACGAAGAGATTAAGAATATGTACACCGCTCTTGGTGTCACAGTGGGTACTGAAGATGACCCTAAAGGACTTAACCTCACCAAACTGCGCTACCATAAAATCATTATCATGACCGATGCCGATGTGGATGGTTCGCATATCGCTACGCTTATACTTACTTTCTTCTTCCGCTATATGAAGCCACTGGTAGAGCAAGGCTATCTATATTTGGCGCAACCACCACTTTACTTGGTTAAAAAAGGCAAAGAGTCTGTATATGCCTGGACCGAAGAGGAGCGCAAAGCTGCGGTACAAAAGCTGGCAGGCGGCGGTAAAGAAGATAGTGTAAATGTACAGCGCTATAAAGGTCTTGGTGAGATGAACGCTGAGCAGCTTTGGGATACTACCATGAATCCAGATACCAGAACGCTCAAACAAGTAACTATCGAATCGGCGGCAGAAGCGGATAGAATTTTTGCTATGTTGATGGGCGAAGAGGTAGGCCCTCGTAGAGAGTTTATCGAGGCCAATGCCCGCTATGCAAAAATCGATGTGTAATTAGTTTTTTCATGTTTTTTGTAATACTTGAAAGGCTGCCCGTAAGAGGCAGCCTTTTTTACATCTTTCGAGGTTGTAGCACCGCTGCACTTGCACATCTTCCAAACCCCTAAGGGCTTTTCGCCGAAGAAGTACTGAGTTTTACCGAACTCGCTTCGTTTTCCCTTTCCATAGCTAGTAGCTTTGTATAAAATTCAAGGTTATGGTCTTCGCAACATATTTTAAGCATTTGATTTTAGCTACCGCTTCTGCAGTATGCTGCACTTCTTGCACCCATCTTTCCGTAGAGGAAAATGAGGCTTATGTTTATTCCGAAAGTCTGAGCGCATCTGGCAATCAGGCGGGTAGCAAGCCAATATCCACCACTGCGGCTACTTATCAGATTGACTGTCAGGCGCCGGTGAGCATGGTGCTCCGTCAAGGTTCAGAGGTAGGGTATGAACTTAAAGGCGATGAGCGCCGTATCGCTAGGCTCGAAGTAAAGCAGGTAGACAATAAATTTATTATCAAGGAAAAGTCAGGCTGGTTTGGTCGCATCGATGGTGGCAAATGTGAGGTCATTATCACCGTGCCGGATTTGAGTTCGCTGCAGATTAGCGGCGCCGGAGCGCTACGTACAGATGGTATTTTCGTACAGCAAAGTGCTATGGATATCGAGGTCTCAGGTGCCGCCAGTGTCAAATTGGAGCTCGATGCGCCCGCACTTAGGGTAGATGCCAGTGGGGCGAGTAGTATCTTACTCAGCGGCAGAGTGCATGATTTGATGGTAGATATGTCGGGCGCGGGTAAGATTAGTGCCCTGGATATGCAGGCTCAGACGGCCGCTATAGAAAGTAGTGGTGCCGGCTCTGTGGCTGTTTGGGCGGAGCAAAGGCTTAGTATCGATGCCAGCGGCGTAGGCTCTGTCCGTTATAAAGGTAACCCCGAGCTTATCAAAGACGTGTCCGGTATGGTTTCCATAAAGCGCGTTCCTTAATGGCAAAGGCTGCGGCCAGCTGCTCTGTTTAGATTTCTTCCCTGATGTATATTGGGCGTGCCCCGCCGCGCATATATTTTTGCAGCTCTGTGGCGGGCATGGTAAGATTCGAAACGGTCAGCAGCAACAGTGCTTCCGGAGGCGCGGCGGGTCGGGCCATTTCTGCAAGTCCTCGCAGCGCAGCTGTCAGGGTGGACGGCTCAAATAATATTTGTGGCACCAATGCCAAGACTTAAGATTGCTCTTTTGTGCCTGAATATGCGCTGCTGCGGGCTTTTCGTGCTGTCCCTCACGCGCATACACCGTGTTCGCGATAATTTTTAATCCCAGATTACGCATTAGGAATTTAAAAGAAAATTATTATGGCAAATAATCCACAAAATAGTGAAAAAAGCATAATAAATTATGGTTTTTGAGCTATTGAAGTGGATTAGAAGCAAGAATAATTTTATATAAA
>DATGQB010000175.1:0-7110 GCA_035304405.1 Edaphocola sp. | reverse complement strand
ACTCTTTATATAAAATTATTCTTGCTTCTAATCCACTTCAATAGCTCAAAAACCATAATTTATTATGCTTTTTTCACTATTTTGTGGATTATTTGCCATAATAATTTTCTTTTAAATTCCTAATGCGTAATCTGGGTTAATGCGCGTTGTATGTGCTACTAACGAGCGCGTTTTTTCTCTGCCGGTTCATATATCAGTCTCAGAACGAATGGTAAAATGTCCGCTGAGGCCAGCTTGTCTTCAAACGGGAGACTGATATCAAATTGCGGTGAGGTATGTCTTAAACAGACGCTTGCTAGCTGCGATGAACTGGGTAGCTTAATGTTGCAAGGGTATGAAAAAACCGGCTTGATAAACAAGCCGGTAGATATATTTGAGACAGTATGTATAATTTTATTGCTAGAAAGTGATTTAGCGCTGAATGGTGAAGCGCGCAGAAGCGTGTTTGTCGCCCGCGTCCTGACGAATAAAGTAAACGCCATTGGCAAGATGTGACACATCGAGTGTGATATTATCTTTGTCTGCCTGCATGGTTTGCACATCCATAATCTGCCCCATGCTGTTGATAATGCTCAGTTTTACCTCGGCATTTGTCACTATAGGATGTACCGAAAGGGTAGTGCTAGCAGGGTTAGGGAAAATCTGGAACTGATTGGCTTGAGCTTTTAAGTCGCCGATGCCGGTGTTCTCAACATCTAATGTGATGAATACACAAGAGGTATCATTATTAGGGTTAGGGTCTTGATAGGTAGTAACCGGTGTGGTATTGTCTTGATAGATAATGGCCGACTGCGGCAGGTGCACAACGCATAGATTGGCACTTATTGGCTCATTGGTAGGATTCCAGAAGTAGGCAATATCGTCCATAGCGATGGTAGCACCAACGGGTAAATTCATGGTAAGCTGGGAGAATAATATCAGATTGCCTGTAGTGGCAAAAAACAGGGTGTCGCCGGCAGGTAGTATATCCGGGCCATTATTGGTGTAGTTGAATGACAGTACCAGTGTATCGCCACCCGGGATAACGGTGCCATTTGGTGGATCGGTTATCGTTACGGAAATGTCTGCATTGCGTACCTGTGCAGATGCTGTATAGCCCATCAATGAGAGCGCTAAAAGTGTAAAAATTTGTTTCATGTTTAAAATAAACTTTGTTTTTGGCAAATGTAATGAAAAAAGCTTAGAAGCCATAGTACTTCTAAGCTTTATACAAAATATGAGGCAATGACTGCATTATAGGCCAAAGGCACGCTTGAGCAGACTGTCTATTTTGGGTTCTGCTCCTCTAAATGCCACATATAGCTGCATAGGGTCTTTGGTGCCCCCTGATGAGAGTAGGGTCTTGTATTTAGCCGCTATTTCCTGATTGAAAATGCCATTATCTTTAAAATACTGGAAGGCATCGGCATCCAACACCTCGGCCCACTTATAGGAATAATAACCGGCTGCGTAGCCTCCGGCAAATATATGTGAGAAGCTTGGGCTAATAGCCGTATTCGGAATAGGAGGATATAAGATAGTAGCTCTGATAGCTTCTTTTTCGAAGGCGCTTACCGAATCGATATCCCCATCAAAGGTATGGTATTTCATATCCAGAATACCAAATCCTAATTGTCTGAGGGTTTGGTATCCCTCCATAAAGCTTTTGCTCTCTGCTATGCGTTCAATTTTTTCCTGAGGCAGCGGCTCACCGGTTTGATAATGACGGGCAAAGCTTTGCAGGAAAGTAGGCTCGTAGCAGTAGTTTTCCAAAAACTGTGAGGGAAGCTCTACAAAGTCCCACTTAACAGAGGTGCCCGAAAGATTAGGGTATTGGGTATTAGCCAGCATACCGTGCAGGGCATGTCCAAACTCATGAAAGAGGGTAGTAAGCTCCTGAAAACTCAGCAGGGCAGGGCGCTCTGCTGTAGCCTTACTGAAATTGCATACAATAGAGATATGTGGTCTGCTATTGGTACCGTCTTTGATATACTGATTTTTATAAGCAGTCATCCAGGCACCGGCTCGCTTGCCCTTGCGTGGGTGATAGTCCATATACAGCAGAGCTTTATACTCGCCATTTTCCGTAACCCGGAAGACACGCACATCCGGTTGGTATGTTTGCACTTCTTCCAGCCTTTCGAAACTCAAGCCGAATAGACGATTAGCCAATGAAAATACTGCTTGTTCAGCTTTTTCTAATTCGAAATAAGGTCTAAGTTCTTCGTCATTTAGGTCATATTTGAGTTTACGTAGGCGCTCGGCATAAAAAGCATGGTCAAAGCTTTGCACGGTATCGATACCATCAGCCTGAGCCAGCTCGGCTATGGCTGCTACGTCTTTTTGTGCATAAGGAGTGGCCTTGTCGAGGAGTTCTTCCAAAAAGCTCATCACTTTTTGTGGGGTTTTGGCCATGCGTTCTTCCAGCACATAGGCGGCATAATTTTCATAGCCCAGCAGCCTTGCCTTTTGGCCGCGCAGCGCCACGATTTCTTTAATGAGATTTTGGTTGTCGTGCTCATCTCCCTCAAAAGCCTTTTTGCCATTGGCGGTAGCCAGCTTTTCGCGCAATGCTCTATTCGTAGCATAGGTCATAAAAGGAACATAGCTAGGATACTGCAAGGTAACTACCCAGCCTTCCAGTCCTCTTTCTTTGGCTTCTGCGGCATACTGTGCCACAATGGCTTCGGGTATGCCATCTAAATCCTCTTGCTGTGTGAGGTGCAGGTAAAATTTATTGGTAGCTGCCAGTACATTTTGGCCAAACTGAAGCGTTTTCACCGAAAGCTCCGCATTGATTTGCTCCAGTTTTTTCTTGTCTTCAGGGCTCAGCAGGGCACCGCTTCTTACAAATCCTTTGTAGGTTTCTTCCAAAAGGGTTTGCTGCTCCTCGTTCAAAGTATATTCGGCACGATGGTCATATACCGTTTTGATTTTGGCAAACAAGTCTTGGTTCTGAGCAATGCGTGAAGCATGTGCAGAGAGCAAAGGAGCCACCTCTTGCGCAATGGCCTGCATTTCGTCATTGGTTTCGGCGGAATTCAGGTTGAAAAATACATTAGAAACGCGGTCCAAACCTTCTCCGGCAAATGCCAGAGCAGCAATCACATTTTCATATGTGGGCGCTTCAGGATTGTTTACGATTTGGTCTATTTCCTTTTCGGTTGCTGCTATCCACCATTTGAAGGCGGGCAGAAAATCTTCGTTTTTAATCAGTTCGAAAGGTGTAGCACTATAAAGGGTGTCAAAAGGTTTAATCAGAATATTATCCATACTGTTTGAAGCAGTTTTTGATTTAAGGCTCAAAGGTACTAACAAATGAGGGAATGGAATTCTTAATATAGATTAACGGTGAAGCGCATTTATTTACAGAACTTTGTAAAAAATGAAATCGATATGGAGTTTGGAATTTCAATGTTTGGGGATTTGTCAAAAAACTGGCAAACCGGTGAGCGTAAAAACCCCGCCGAACGTGTAGCCGAGTTGCTGGAAGAGGTAAAACTGGCAGAGCAGGCTGGTCTGGATTACTTTGGAATGGGCGAGCATCATCGTGAGGACTATCTGGTGAGCGCTCCGGAGGTATTTTTGGCGGCCGCAGCTGCGGTGACCCAGCGCATCAAACTTGGCTCGGCGGTAACGGTGCTGAGTTCTGCTGATCCCGTGCGGGTATATGAGGCCTTTAGCATGCTGGACCTTATTTCCAAAGGCAGGGTAGAGCTGATGGTGGGACGTGGTAGTTTTGTGGAGTCTTTTCCTCTATTTGGTTATGACTTAAAAGATTACGATATATTATTTGTAGAGCATTTAGACCTATTGCTCCAGCTCAATAAGGGTGGAAAAATACATTGGGAAGGTACCAAAAGAGCACCGCTAAAGGGACTGGAGGTATATCCCAAACCAGTAAGCGGCGCATTGCCTATATGGATCGCAGCAGGGGGTACGCCTAATTCTGTGATTCGGGCTGCTCGTTTGGGTTTGCCCCTTACTCTTGCCATTATAGGGGGAATGCCGCGGCAGTTTCAGCCATTGGTACAGCTCTATCGTGAGCAGTGGCAGTTACAGGGTCATGCTGCTGCAGATTTTCAGTTTTGTGTCAATGCTCATCTATTTGTGGGCGAAGACAGCAGCATTCGCGATGCGCATTTCCCTATTTATGCCCAGCAGATGAATCGCATAGGTATGGACAGAGGCTGGCCTCCGTTTCGCAGAGAGACTTATGAAGCTACAGCCGCGCCCGGTGGTGCATATCTGTTTGGCAGTCCGGCTGAAGTAGTAGATAAAATTTTGTATTACCATGAGTTGTTCCAATTTACCCGCTTTGTAGGGCAAGTAGATGTGGGTGGCCCCGACCATAAAATGATGATGAAATGTATAGAGCTTCTAGGCAGTAAAGTAATACCTGAGGTGAAGAAAGCCTTAGGGGCCTAATAGTACCATAACGATGTCTAATAAGGCGTATATACTATTCAGTTTTTGAAGCACACTTGCCTGCCTAAAGCAATTGGATGCGCATCAGCGCAAGCTATGACGAAAAAATAGATGCCCTGGATCTATCGGCAGCCACTGGCTCAGTTTGCATCTTAGACGCAGTGCTTCTATTAGTGCAGGAAATAGTACCATGGTGACTGTATACACTTCAAGTCCTCGTAGCTCTGAACATTGTTCCCTGCTACGAGGACTTTTACGAAGATTCTTTCAGTGAAACACCTGCGTCCCATCAGATTCCGCTTCACAATTGATTGCTCACTACCAGCTATCCATTGTTCACCTTTAACTGTTCTCTAATAATTATTCAATATCAACTATTTAAATGCCATGGGGTAATGTTCTCTCGCTTTTTGAAACATGCTTTTTGCATAACGATAATGAGCTATACTTAAAAGTATACAGCCTATGCAGCACAGGGCACACCATACAAAGACGAGCGGATTGGCGGTAAATATGCTTTCGTTTTGTTCTGAAAAGAGGGGTTTCAATAACGTTGAGATAATAACGTAATTGATGATATAAGTAGCATAGAATCCAGCATAGGTCTGAACAGTCAATAAGGGTTGAGTCAACTGCTTACGCCAGCGATAGAGTTTGACATTTATACTGAGGTCCAGTATCAGAGCAATGCAGGAAAACACATAGATAAAAATTCCGGGCGCCAAAGCATTGCCCCGCTCATAGTATCCATAAAAGAAGTAGCATACCAAGAGCATAGTGATGACCAAACCGATTTGTGGCCAACTAAAGAGCGCCTTCAAGGCAGTAAGTATACCCTTGTTGGCAGCCTTTTCCACCGCATGCTCCTTTTCTCTCATAAGTTGCCTGAAACCTGTTTTGCCGTAGCCGGCGTACACCTGTTTGAGTGCGTGCTCAAATTCCAAATTGGGGTTTTGCTCCCAGATTGCCTCTATACTAGTGGCCAGATGGTCTACCAGTTCCAGGCGCACATCGTAATGAGTGACAAAGTGCTTGACACAGAAATCATGTAGTGCGCTTACCTCGGTTGTAGATACTTGTCTGCCCATTTTTATGCCAGTTTAGGGTTTAAGAATTGCTGCAATTGCTCAATAAAAGCCTGAATGCGCTCAGAGGCTTGTGCCTGAGCATGCTTGCCCTCAGGGGTGAGGCTGTAGTACTTTCTCGTACGGTTGCCATAAGGCCTGACCACACTTTTTAGCTTGCCTTCAGATTCCAGTTTATGCAGCAGAGGATATAAAGTACCCTCGGTAATATTCAGATTGCCTGCACTGAGCTCCTTAGCCCTTTGTGTGAGCTCATAGCCATACATTTCGCCCTGCTTGCCTATCAGCTGCAAAACCAATGACTCCAAGCTACCTTTATATAATTCAGAAGTTCTCATCCCGGACGTTTGACGCAAATATAATCAATGCATCGGATTTCAAGGTATGTTTTTTTGAAAAATTTTGGTGTTGAGAGCAATGTAAATAGTATTTGGCTGTATCACAGACATGCGCCAAGGTAGTGTAAAAGCGAAGCGGTTAGCCAAGAAGGACATAGATTCGCCATAGGGGGAGGGGGGAGCGCTATTCGTTCCTGTGTTTCGGGATTTAACCCAGATTACGCATTAGACTCTTTATATAAAATTATTCTTGCTTCTAATCCACTTCAATAGCTCAAAAGCCATAATTTATTATGCTTTTTTCACTATTTTGTGGATTATTTGCCATAATACTTTTCTTTTAAATTCCTAATGCGTAATCTGGGATTAATTATAAAGATTATAAAGACGGCAGTAAAACCAAGCAACTCACCTTAAAAAACGAAGAATTTACAAGGCGATTTAGCTTACATATTTTGCCCAAACGTTTTGTACGCATCCGCCATTACGGTATTTTAAGCAGCAGTTGGAAACGTGGAAAACTTCAACAATTACAAAAAGAGTTGAAGATAATTCGTCCCAAAATTGAACCCAAAACCCAACATAAAAAATGCTATTGCTGTAAAGTCGGTAATCTGATTACCTTGCATGTTTTTGGGCAAAGAGGACCACCGAAAGCCTACCTTATCGAAAACAAACTTGCGCCTGTGAATTAACTTTTATGGGTAAGGGAACTTGTGTTTGGCTGTTTCTAAAAACACCGAAAAGTGATTAAACAACACCAGTTCAAACACAAAAAAAAAGTAATCGTAAAATTACTGCTCGTATATCTTAAAGCTGCACTTCGAAAACTCCATAATACTTTATTAGCTACCTGAGCTTCCGTTCAACGGGCTTTCATCTTACGCCCTCCGGGCAAGACGAAAGCTTAGTTATTATCTGCAGTTATATTTTTTATTCTTCATAAATATGATTCAAGCCAACATAAGTGTGCTGAATTAACGGAATAGATTTGACATCACTTGAATTGATAATTTCAAGAATAAATTCATTAATCTCAGTTATTAGAAAATGCAGGAAATCTTCATTGTAGAATGTAACAGGTTGATTTTGTTTTAATTCAAAATTTTGACTTTTATATGAAATCGTAATATCAGGTTTTGTGTGAAATCCTTCTGTGTGAATAGTATTTCTTATATAAGTTATTAAATCAATTAAATTTTTGTAATCAGAATTTAACTTTAATTTGTCGATTAAATCTTTTGAAAGTTTATTTAATTTATCTCCATTTATTCCTTGAC
>DATGQB010000174.1:0-12134 GCA_035304405.1 Edaphocola sp. | reverse complement strand
GTGTATTTCCAGTAGAATACGCTTGGCTACGCCCTGCTCATAGCTACTGAGTGAAAGTTGCTCAAACCATTCATTCAATCTTACTATTGGCATGGAAGACAGTTGGGCTATGTCCATACCATTTATCTTTACATACAATGCATCGGGTCTTAGTCTAGTGCCTTTGCACATGGGGCAGGTAGTACGACCGCGATAGCGCGCTTGCATCACCCGATACTGCACTTTGTATAGATTTTCTTCTACCATCCCAAAAAACTCGTCTATCCAGCGCTGCAATACTGCCATCTGCTCCGGATTCAAATCTTTGACCGGTTTATGTATCGGAAATCCGTTCTTAACTTCTATCCTGATAAAGGAATCCTTCCATTCGCTCATCTTCTCGCCCTTCCAGGCCACCACGGCATCTTCATACACGCTGAGCTGCTTGTTGGGAATCACCAAATCGGTATTAATGCCCAAGATTTGCCCGAAACCTTCACATTTCGGACAGGCTCCATAGGGATTATTGAAGGAGAAAAAATTGGGCGTTGGCACTTCAAAGCTCATGCCGTCCGCTTCAAAGCGATTGCTAAAAGACTTCATTCGCGGTTGCGGACGGTCAATATGCAGCCAGCATTCTCCCTGACCTTCATAAAACGCGGTTTGCACACTGTCTGCTATCCTGTGTAAATCATCTTCTTCAAAGTCTTTGGTCACAAAACGGTCTATCAAAATATAACCATCTTTGATTGCACTTACCGATTCATCTTCAAGCAGGTCTTCAATCCTCAGGATGCGCATCGTTTCATGCTCAAGTTGTGCCAGTCGGGTGAAACCTTTTTGTAGCAATAAATTCAGCTCATCATGCAGTGTTCTTTCCTGCTGTACCGCAAAGGGTACTACCAAGTGCACCCGACTCCCTTCGGCCAGCTGACTGATAAAATCAGTTACATCGCTTACTTCATCTTTCTTCACTTCTTCGCCTGATATAGGCGAGTAAGTGCGTCCGATGCGGGCAAACAGCAGACGTAGGTAATCCTGCAGCTCGGTCATGGAGCCTACAGTAGAGCGCGGGGTCCTAGAGCTTACCTTTTGTTCTATGGCTATAGCGGGACATATACCTTCAATATTATCTACATCGGGCTTGTCCATCCGCATCAAAAATTGTCGGGCGTATGAGCTTAGACTTTCTGCATATCTACGCTGCCCTTCAGCAAAAAGGGTGTCCATGGTGAGGCTAGACTTGCCGCTTCCAGACACGCCCGTCACCACCACCAGTTTATTGCGAGGAATACCCACTGTCACATTCTTCAGGTTATGCATCCTCGCCCCTTTTATCAATATCTTATCTTCTGTATCGATAGTGTTTATCTCTTGTTTTGCCGTTTTGCCTTTTGCCATAAGTAATGCAAATCTATAGCAAAATTCCTTTGATTTGGGGTACAAAAACGCATTACTAAAGTTAAACTTTCACTCGTCTTTCCCGACCTGTGCCGCTTGCACTTTGTGATAATTATAGGGGTCTACCTCGCCGCTCAGCGAGCCATACAGTATTCTTTCTTCATAACTGCTAAGGCTTGACCACTCTGACCGGTGGGTTGGCAGAACAACATTCTCAACCGTCGCCTTAAAGCAACAATTAGTTGCCATATGACTCGCATTTACTCCAAGGTCATGCAGTGCTTCACCGGGTTTCCATCAGCTGCATTCTTTCCTTGCCAAACCCTCACACATTTTCAGCGCATTTAGCATTTTTAAAGCCAATGGCTACTTGGGTGATATTTGTTGATGAAAATATTATGATTATGTATAATCGTTGCAAATACTGTATGCAGCATTAGCTGTTTGTTTTTTATATAATGTTGTGGATGCGGTACCGGCTTTTGCTTTGCGTGCATATTGATATCATTTCCTACTTGTGATTTTGCGCTATTTTTAATTGCTTCGCAGATGTGTAAATACAGAGATTAAGCCTTACATTTGAGCTTTGAATTTCTTATCTAAAACACATATCCACAAAATAAGCTTAGCTTATGTTTGAAAAAGACAAACTTAAGGCTCTGGATGCTATGGACAGAGCACATTTAATAGCATTTGCCCCATATGTCTGGGAAGCATCAAAGCTGCTCATCGAGAAGGGTATTCTGGCAAAAGTGGGTGCTTCTGCTGCCGATGGCGTCTCGCAGGAAGCCCTACAAGTACATACCGACTTATCAGAATATGCTCTTCGGGTGTTACTTGAGGCAGCACTGGGTATAGGACTGCTGTACAGAAAGGAAGGTAAATATTTTCTTGCTAAAACAGGCTATTTCCTTCTTCATAATGAAATGACCAAGGTAAACTATGAGTTTATGCGCGACGTTTGCGCTGCAGGTGCACCTACCATGGAAGATTGCCTCAGAGATGGAAAACCTTATGGCCTCAAAACACTTGGCGACTGGAAAACGTTGTATGAAGGCCTGGCTACAATGCCTGAGCCGGCCAAAACCAGTTGGCTCAACTTTGACCATTTTTATTCAGACAATACTTTCGAAACTGCATTGGAGCTGGTGTTTGCTACTGAGCCCAAGAAAATACTGGACATAGGCGGCAATACCGGCAAATGGTCTTTGCGTGCACTCGCTTATAATGCTGATGTACACATGGGCATTGTGGATTTACCCGGACAGCTGGCTATGGCTGAAAAAAACATAAATGCTGCAGGTTATGAAGGTCGGGTAAGCTACTTTCCACATGATGTGCTCGATAATAACCTCCGCCTGCCAGAAGGTTATGATGTGATTTGGATGAGCCAGTTTTTGGATTGCTTCTCTGACGACCAGATTGTAAGTATTTTGAAAAAATGTAGTGCTGTGGCCAATGAGCATACCAAAATTTTCATTAATGAAACCTTCTGGGACAGACAAAAATTCGAAACATCGGCCTTTGCACTGCAGATGACATCGCTTTATTTTACGACTATGGCCAATGGCAATAGTCAGATGTATGACAGTGCGGTTTTTTATAAGCTTATAGAACAAGCGGGCTTTGTGATAGAGCGGGAGCATGACAATATTGGCTTGAGCCATACTATTTTAGAAATTCGCAAGCAATAAGCATTACAATATTGAATATACACTGACATGAAACAAACAGATGTGCTGGTTATCGGAGCGGGACCGGCGGGAACCGTAGCTGCTGCAATTATCAAGCAGCATGGTTATGATGTTACCATTGTGGAAAAAACTCAATTTCCTAGATTTGTAATTGGAGAAAGTTTACTACCTAGATGCTTAGATAGCCTGGAAGAAGCCGGCTTTTTACCTGCACTGCAAGCCCAGGGATTTCAGGAAAAAAACGGCGCAAAATTTAATCTTCATGGCAGGATATGTGATTTTTCCTTCCGGGAACAATACACTAAAGGCTACCAATACGCCTGGCAAATGCCCAGAGCCGATTTCGACCTTACATTGGCTAATGAATGTGAGCGTATGGGCATTCCGGTGCACTACCAAAGCGAATTGGTGGCGCTCGAAATTCATGAGGATGCAACCAGTACAGCTACCATCAGGTCTAATGACGGCAATCAATGGCAGATTCGGGCCAGGTTCATTGTAGATGGCAGTGGCTATGGTAGGGTTATTCCACGCCTCTTTGGTCTGGACATGCCTCCGGGCTTACCGGCAAGGAAGACGATTTTCAGCCATATGACAGACCCGCGTCGTATGGAGCGGGAAGAGCCCACGCGAATTGTCATTTATGCTCAGGATTTGGACTGCTGGATATGGACAATACCTTTTTCGAATGGCAATACCTCTGTTGGTTTTGTAGCTGAGCCCGCTTACTTTGAACCCTTCGGTTCGGATGAGGATATAGTGACCAAATATAAAAAGCTTGTAGCCAACGACCCCAACCTAAGAGAGCGTTTTGGCGAAGCGGAGATTTTGTTCGAGCCTAAAATTCTTCAGGGTTGGAGCGCTACTTCAAGCACTTTTTATGGCAAGGGTTATGTGCTCACAGGAAACGTAACAGAGTTTTTGGATCCCATTTTTTCCTCTGGCGTTACCCTAGCTACTGTATCTGCTCAGAAAGCCGCTCATCTGGTTGTGCGCCACCTAGGAGGTGAGCAGGTAGATTGGGAAAACGATTATATGCGATTCATGGAGCGTGGTGTGGACGTATTCCGCACTTATGTCAAAGCTTGGTACAGTGGAGAACTCTTCAAGATTTTCTTTGCAGAAAATAAAGACCCTCTGGTAAAGGCGCAAATATGTTCGGTATTGGCGGGATATGTCTGGGATGAGACCAACCCATTCGTCAAGAATCATCAGAAAGCGGTAACTTCCTTAATTAAATTTATTGAAAGAGATAATGAGCCGGCAGAGAATTTATAATGAAAAACATAGGGTGTTCATCAATAGTCAAGCTGCTTACCTCGACGGCAACCTGATTTATGATTTAGGCAATATATCCGACGCGGAGCCCTTGGTATGGCTTTATCGCAACATGGGTATTGCTTATCCTAAGTTTTTCAAGATGGATAGGATTTCCAAGCTTGGGTTCCTGGCTACCGAACTGCTTATGCAAAAGGTTGCTAAGGAGCATCTGGATAAAAATTCCGTAGCAACAATACTCGCTACCTCTGATGCTTGTTTGGAAATAGACCAGCAGTTCGAACGGTCCAGAGCCGAAATTGCCTCACCTGCATTATTTGTGTATACGCTTCCCAATATTGCAGCAGGAGAGATTTGTATACGCAATGGATTTAAAGGGGAGCAAATGGTATGGGTAAGTGATGATTTTCAGGAAGAGGTCATGCTCAATTATTTGGATGGCTTGTTTGCGGAAGGAAACACCTCGGCTTGTTTAGCCGGTTACCTCAATGCATATCAAAACAGATTGCAGGCCAACTTGGGATGGTATACATTAAAACAGAATCAACAGTAAGTCATGCCAGACACTTTAGATAAATACTTGGTGATTTATGATTTAGTAAGACTTATACCATTTGGTAGAGTGAGTAGTTACGGGACTATTGCACGATTCGCAGGGCCGGGTATCACCGCGCGCCTCGTAGGCAGAGCACTAACAGCCTCTCAGCAATTAGCAAATGTGCCTGCACACCGGGTGGTAAACAGTGAGGGTAAACTTACAGGAAAAATGCATTTTGGTTCACCCACTCGGATGGCAGAATTGCTTGAAGCAGAAGGTATCAAAGTGGTTAACGATAAAGTGGTGGCTTTTAAAGAGCATTTCTGGAGCCCCGAAGAGCTGAGTGCAGAAGGCTGAGGATTTCCAAACTAGCGATTTCATCTGAATGCTTATCTTTGAAAAAATGTAATTCATATTTTATGGCAACAGAAAAAGAAGGTATTGGCAAATTTCTAATAAAATCTTTCTTCCAGGGACTAGTGATTCTTGGTCCTTTGTGTGTTACTTTAGCGGTCATTTATTATGTATTCACCAGTGTAGATGATTTAGTTCCGAGTATTTCAGAAAAAATTCCCGGTCTTACTTTTATTATTCTATTAGTATTAACCACTCTGGTGGGTATAATTGGTACTAGGTTTTTTGTCGGCCGCTTTGTTGTTGATTTGCTCGAACATATTCTCGAAAAAACTCCCGGCATAAAGTACATATATTCCTCCATCAAAGAAGTATTGGTATCCTTCGTTGGAGATAAAAAGAAATTTAATCATCCTGTTTGGGTACGCACTCAGAATGAGCCGGAGATATGGCGTATAGGTTTTCTTACTCAGAAGGATTTGGACTTTGTTTCCTTAGAGGGAATGGTATCGGTATATTTGCCTCATTCCTATGCTATTTCCGGATGGGTAATCATTACTGCAGCAGAAAATGTAAAGCCCGTTGAGGGCATGAACGCCGCCGAAGCCATGAAGTTTGCGGTAAGTGGTGGGGTCACCGGTGTGCAGCATATTGGAGATGAAAACATTAAATAACCTTTAATTACAGCATAAAAGTAATCATGCGAAAGAATTTAATTGTACTTTATTTAACCTCTTTTTTCTTATTGATTAGTAGCACTTTGCGTGTGAATATGGTTTACGCTCAAAAGAAGCAAATCACACTTGAAGATATTTGGCTTGACGGAACTTTCAGAGCTGCTTCTGTACCGGGCTTTAGAGTAATGAACGATGGCAAGCGTTATGTGCAGTTGGAGCCTAATGGCGCAATTAATGCCTATGACCTGAAAACCGGCGTATTGAAAACCAGCATTCTTAATCCTGAGCTCTTAGCACTTCCGGACGGAGATACTATTAGGATAAGTGATATAGCCTTTAGTGCTGATGAGCAAAAATTGTTACTGTTCACAAAGCCGGAATCCATTTATCGCCGCTCGACATTATATTTGGTTTATGTATATGATTCTAAAACAAAGAGCATCAATATATTAGATGACGAGAAGGTATTACACGCAGATTTTGCTCCGGATGCTTCAAAGGTGGCGTTTGTTAAAGGCAATAATTTGTATTACAAAGACTTATCTTCTGGTAGCCTGGTACAGGTAACAAAGGATGGGGAAAAGAATAAAATCATTTATGGCAATTGTGACTGGGTATATGAAGAAGAGTTCTCATTTACAAAAGCTTACCAATGGTCACCTAAAGGAAATTACATAGCCTTTTATCGCTTTGATGAATCAAGGGTTAAAGAATATACTATGATGATGGATAGGGGTAAAAATTATCCTGAACCTTACACGTTTAAGTACCCTAAAGCCGGTGAGGATAATTCAATAGTCAGCATACACATTTTGGATGTAAGACAAAACAAAGTAATGCCTGCAGATATTGGCGCTGAGACCGACCAATATATACCGCGTATTAAATGGAGCAATAATGATGACCGTTTATGTATCACTCGCCTGAACCGTAAACAAAATCACTTGGAACTACTCCTGGTAGACGCCCAAAGTGGTAAGAGCGAGCTGATTTATGAGGAGCAAAACAAATATTATATCGACATCACTGACGACCTCACATTCCTACCTGATAACCAATCGCTGATGATAAGCTCCGAGCGTGATGGTTACAATCATTTATATAAATGGAATTGGAAGACGAAATCACTGACTCAACTTACAAAGGGTACCAATGAAATAAAAGAAGTATTGGGTGCAGATCTGGCGCAAAATAAGGTTTATTATGTAGGCATTGAGGATGTTGTGAATACCGGATTTTATGTGTTGGATTTAAAAACACTACGTATCCAGCGCCTAAGCCACCGTGTGGGCACCCATCATATCACTGCCTTTACCGGCTATAAATATTTCTTGGAAAACTATTCTAGCCTGAATCAAGTGCCACAGTTGCGCATAATAGACAATAAGGGCAAACAGGTAAGATTATTGGCAGATAACAAAGCGCTGGAACAAAAAATGTCAGAATACAATTTTGTGATGCCTCAGTTCTTTACCGTAGCGAACAGCGAGGGAATAAACTTGAATGCCTATATGATTAAGCCGTACGATTTTGACAGCACCAAACGCTACCCTGTGCTTATGTATCAGTATTCCGGTCCGGGCTCCCAACAAGTGTTGAACCGCTTTAATCTCGATAACTACTGGTGGCATCAATATATGGCCCAGCTAGGTTATATTATAGTGGTAGCAGACGGTACCGGTACCGGTGGTCGTGGTGAAGAGTTTAAAAAGAAAACATATTTGCAACTCGGTAATTTGGAAAGCAGAGACCAGATAACGGTGGCTCAGTTCCTTCGCCGTCAGCCATATGTTGATAGCAATCGCGTAGGTATCTGGGGCTGGAGTTATGGAGGTTTTATGAGTACTACTTGTATCCTCAAAGCTCCTGATGTATTTAAGGCGGCGATTGCAGTAGCCCCCGTTACCAGTTGGCGGTTTTATGATAATATTTATACCGAGCGCTTTATGCGCACACCGCAGGAGAACCCATCAGGTTATGACGCCAATGCACCTTTAAAAATGGCTAAAAATCTCAAAGGAAAATATCTGTTGGTACATGGTACTGCAGACGACAATGTACACCTTCATAATGCTACAGAGATGTCTAAAGCGCTCGTTGACGCCAATAAAGAGTTTGATGCATTTTATTACACCAACAAAAATCATGGCATCAGCGGAGGATACACCCGATATCATCTGTACAAGAAAATGACTAAGTTTATTTTGGATAACTTATAATATAATGTTGGCTAATGATAGCCAACATTATATGTAAATGCTTAATCGTTGTAGTCAGAATTAAATTAAAATAACAATAACAAATATCACTTAGATATTGTATTTTCGCCGACGCAACTGCGTTCGCATTGCATTTTTTTATTTCTCATTCTTTGAGAGAATTCCTAATTACACCACGCTAATATCTTTTTAGATAAATGTTAGACAAACTAGAAGCATTGAATGCCCGATTTGTGGACCTGGGCATTGCATTAACCAACCCGGAAGTAGTAAGCGACAACAAACGTTTCACTCAAGTATCCAGAGAATATAGGAAGCTGGAACCCATCGTAAAGGCTTATCAAAAATACAAGGCTATCTTGGATGGAATCGCTTTTGGCAAAGAAGTACTTGCCAGTGAAAGTGACCCTGATCTGAGGGAAATGGCCAAAGAAGAGTTGACACAACAGGAAGAAGAAAGGGAGAAACTGGAAGAAGAAATTCGCCAACTGCTGTTACCCAAAGATCCTACCGACGAGAAAAATGCAGTTCTGGAAATTCGTGCCGGAACCGGTGGGGATGAAGCAAGTATATTTGCCGGAGACTTGTTGAGAATGTACCTCAAATACTTCGAAAAGAGAGGTTGGAAAGCAAATATTATCTACGAGGCAGAAGGTACTGTGGGTGGCTATAAAGACGTACAGCTTGAAGTCATCGGTGACGATGTATATGGTACCCTCAAATTCGAATCCGGAGTGCACCGCGTACAGCGCGTTCCCGCTACGGAGGCCAGTGGTCGGGTACATACCTCAGCGGCAACAGTACAAGTGATGCCGGAAGCTGATGAAATCGACTTTGAACTAAAAGAAAGCGAGGTAAAAATGGAAACCGCTCGTAGTGGTGGTTCTGGTGGCCAGAACGTGAACAAAGTAGAAACAAAAGTGATGCTCACGCATATTCCTACAGGCACCGTTGTGGTATGCCAGACCGAACGTACGCAATTGGGCAACAGAGAAAAAGCAATGGCTATGTTACGTACCAAATTGTATGAAGAAAAGGTACGCCAGCACGAAGAAGAAATTGCCCAAAGAAGAAAAAGTATCGTCACCACAGGCGACCGCTCTGCCAAAATTCGTACCTATAATTATCCTCAGGGGCGCATTACCGACCATCGTATCAATATGACCAGCTATAATCTGGATGAATTTATGAACGGTGAAATCGATGAAATGCTGAAGGCTTTACAAATGGCAGAAAATGCTGAGAAAATGAAGGCCGGAGAAAGTATCTAAAACTGCACCACCAGTAATCTAACATCGATTAATCTTCCTCAGAATAAAGAGGTAAACCAAAACGCATGGAGCAAAATAAATATGACTTAGTAGCTATTATTAATACGCTACGTCAACATTCAAAAACAATCTGGATTTTTACTGCTGTTGCCCTAATCACTTCTGTCATTTTTGTGATGGTGCGCAAAGATGTATATACCGCCAAAGCTGAGGTAATGGTTAAAAGCTTTATGTATTTTGACCGAAATCAAATGTTTGGTGAAGAAGCCTACTATGTACGTGATGTATTTGCGAGAGAATCTGAAGTAGATAAAGCCATTACGGTATTAAAGAGCGATGCGGTAAAGGGTTTTATATTAGATGATTTGAAATATGCAGAGGCAAAGGGTTATTCTGCAACTAAGGCTTACCGCGCATTAAAATGGAATTATGAAATCAAACGCACTGATAATTCCGATATCGAGGTGGCTTTTACAGATACGGATCCTGAGCTGGCTTTAAAAGGTGTGGAGGCTGCTTTGTGGAAGGCTGAGGAAATATATATGCATTATTTTGAAGATTTCAATAGGGATGTAACGGCGCAGATTGAATTCAAACAAAATTCTTTAGCCGACTCACTAGCAGAAATTAATAAACAAATTGCCGCAGTGCGCAAAGAGTACAATCTTTACAATGCGCTGGTACCGGTGCGTGGTGCCACTATGGCTCAAAGTGCTACTTTAAGTGAAGCTAATGCTGAAGGTATTGAAAAACTGCAAACCTTAATTACCATTAAGGATAAACTGGATCAGGAGCAAGCAAAGCTGACAAGCCTCAAAACGCAGTACAATAGCTTCCTGAATGAAAACAAAATGCATGCATTTTACAAAGTTAGTGGTCCGTACAAACCTACAGAAACATCCAACCTGCCAGCATGGGCAGTGATTCTGGGCAGCGTGGTTGCCGCCTTTATCTTCGCATGTTTCTGGATTCTGGTTTTGAGAGCATTCTCTACAAAAGCTTAAAAATTAATTATGAATACAGCTAGTGACGCTAATTTTAGTCTCAGGTCGTACACTTGGGTCAATATACTAGCCTTGCTTATTTTGGCAGCAAGTGTGGCTGTATTTTCTTATACGCGCTACTATTTTGTCTTGGCTGCACCATTTGCGCTTTTATTTGGTGCATGGCTAATACTTAACTGGAAGTCTTTTTACTGGTTTTATGTTCTGGGAATTGCTTTTACAGCGATAGTGACGGTAGGTAGTGGCATCATGTATTTGCCTATGATGCCTTTGAGCCTTGTTGCGGCTGGCTTGGCACTTGCAGTAGTGTTATATAATCACAAGGCAGTTTATAGCAGTTTTTACAGGCATCCGATAACGCTGATAATGGCGCTACAGTTCTTTTGGCTGGTAGTCTCGGTAATGTTTTCTGAAATTCATTTCCTTTCATTTAAATATCTGGGCGTGAATGTTATTCAACTGCTCAGTTTTGTAATACTGCCCATGCTGGTGCTTAAGGAAGAAAAGGATTGGATTACCCTGGCCAAAATTCTGCTGATATCTTTTACCCTTGTTGGTACTTTTATTTTTATCAGACATGCCACCTACCAGTTTGGATATTTGGCTACTAATTTAGTAGTATATCCCTTCTTTTTCAACCATGTAGACCACGGCTGCCTGATGTCTATGCTTACTCCCCTGCCCTATATTATTTGGCGGCAGATGGATAAAGGCAATAAGTGGCGTTGGTTCTTTTTGCTGCTTTTTGCAGCATTCGTACTCTTTACGGCTATGTCGCTTGCGCGTGCCGCAATGCTGGCGATTATTTTTTCGCTGGTCATTTTGTATGCTATTCGCAAACGGATGGTAAACTTTTTGATGGCCTGCTTCTTTCTGGTTTGCATTGGGCTTGTGACTTATCTGGTACAAAATGATACCTATAAACGCTTCAGACCTAACTACGAGCAAACCTACTCACGTGCTACTTTCGATGATTTGCTAAAAGCGACCTTTATGGGTGGTGATATGTCCTCTATGGAGCGCATATATCGATGGATTGCAGCCGTGCGCATGAGTAATGAACGGCCATTAACGGGCGTGGGGCCAAACAATTTCTATTATTATTACAAGCCTCATGCGGTACAGATGTTCCGTACTTATGTGAGCCGTAATGAAGAAAAATCAACCACGCATAATTACTTTTTGTTTATGCTGGTGGAGCAAGGATGGCCGGCTATGATTCTTTACGGGGTTTTTATCTGGGCATTGTTTGCATGGGCACAACGGCTTTATCATAGGGCAGAACAATGGATGCACAAGCGTATGGCTTTGCTCTCGGCGATGGTCATTGCGGCATTTTTTGTCAATAATTTCTTCTCAGAGTTGCTGCAAACATACAAAATCGGTGCTGTTTTTTATATGGCCGTAGTGCTGCTGTTTTGGCTAGAAATGAAAGTACCAAAGATTAAAAGGTTACAGCAGTTCGCAAAGTAGACTGTTAATTTAGAAGTAAATAGAAAAGCTATCTAAATCAAAATTTAGGTAGCTTTTTTTCTAGATTTACACTCTTCGATTGGCATTTAAACCCAGATTACGCATTAGCCTCTTTATATAAAATTATTCTTGCTTCTAATCCACTTCAATAGCTCAAAAACCATAATTTATTATGCTTTTTTCACTATTTTGTGGATTATTTGCCATAATAATTTTCTTTTAAATTCCTAATGCGTAATCTGGGTT
>DATGQB010000173.1:0-3006 GCA_035304405.1 Edaphocola sp. | reverse complement strand
TTGAAGGCCATACGGATTCTATTCCTATAAAAAGAAAGTTTGAGGATAACTGGGCGCTGAGTGTGGCGCGCTCGACAGCCATTGTGCGCATCTTGACACAGGACTATGGCGTCAGCCCGCTGAGGATTATCGCCAGCGGTCGGTCTGAATATTTGCCGGTGGCCTCAAATGAGACAGAAGAAGGCCGCGCGCTGAATCGAAGGACGGAGATTATTCTGGAACCTAAATTGGATGCATTGATGGAGCTACTACATGCAGACTAGCCTTCAGAGAGATAACCAAAGTAATAAAAGGGCAGAAGTATGATTTTAAGTCAGGCTTTCTGCCTTTATCATTTTAGTTTATTAACTCCACGGTATAAGTAGTATTCTTCTGAGGACAAAGAACTGCATTGCTTGATTATACCTACAGGTGAGGGAAAAACAATAAAAAGCGTATCCAAACTGATTGGAGCCTTGCTCGGGCCATTTTGAAGGTGATGGTCTGATAGGAGGTGGTTATAAATATTTGCAATATATACTGCAGCCGCTGGAGTATAAAAGCGGCTGTACGGAGTCCCGAAAACAAAAATATTTTTAAGAAGGTCTGAAATGGTCATGCATTGAGCCTCTACTGCCAAACTTATTTGGATGGAGAGGCTCATTGTTTTCTGGACTACCAAAGCCTCAAGAAAGATTCTCCTGGATATTCGCCTGAGTCGCAGACTTGGCTACCAACTGGCTAATCATATCGTATAAACGTTCGATATTGCTTTCCAGACGATTAATTGTTTGTTCATACATTTTTTTCTCCATCACGCTTAGGGCTGGAGGCTGATTGCTATGCACTACATGGCCTGAAGCGGAAAATACCGATTCCATATTAGGAGTGATGAGCTGCGCTGGCTCTACCTGATAGAAGCGAGCCAATTCTTCCAAGCGCTCCAGAGTGATTTTGGTGGCACCTTTTTCGATGAGGCTGTAGGCATTTTGCGAAATATTTAGCTGATTGGCAACATAAGCTTGGGTGTAGTTGTTATACTCTCTTAATGTTTTCAACTTCTTTGCGCAAATTTCTGTAATGCTCATTTCTGAATGTTATGGATACATATTGCAAACCTACGAAACTCTACTCAAACTGAGCGCGTTATGAGACAATTTATATATTAAAACTAACGGAATTTTTTAGCCAAAAACCACCAAACTGATACTTATCAATTTAACTGATATAATATCCAATGAACTGGTAAGCTATCAGTCGGATTTTAATATAAATCCCTGTTTATGAATGAGCTTTGCACCCGAAAATGGAGATGGCAGGATGCAGAGTTGTAAGGTCAAAAAAACATATTTGCTAACAAATCTAGCAAGTAGAAAATATTTGCACTGCAGACGAGCCTACCAATGCAAAGCAAACTGCTATTGCCCAACTGAAAGAGGAAATAGACTACGATTATCTTAAAGAGGAAATTAACTTTTTACTTTCTGGTATTCAGGAAGGTGCCAGCCGCACTGCCGAAATTGTTAAAGGCTTACGCATCTTCTCTAGAGTGGACGAAGCATCGCTCAAAGAAGCAGACCTTAATGAAGGCATCAAATCTACTTTAGTTATTCTCAACAACTCTTTGTCCAATGTTTCGGTTGTCGTAGATTTGCGGCCGATACCACAAATCTTATGCTATCCGGGTAAGCTCAATCAGGTATTTATGAATATTATGAGCAATGCCGCCGCTGCGATAGCAGAGAAGTTTGGCAATCAGAAAGGAGGTATGCTCACGGTACGAACTTACCAGGAAGAAAGTGGTAAAGTTTGTGTCAGTATCGCCGATAACGGCATCGGAATGGACGAGCATACCCTGTCAAAGGTTTATGAGCCATTCTTTACCACCAAAAAAGTTGGGGCCGGGGTGGGATTGGGCATGTCTATAGTTTTTTCTATTATAAAGGAGCATCATGCCCAAATCGAAGTGAAATCAAAACTAGGTGAAGGCACTGAATTTATCATCAAATTGGATTCATTAAAGGATATATAGTGGTGCAAATAATATAAGCGCAAAAAATTATTCTATTACTCAGCCTTTTTGTAATAAAATATTATACCTTTACATAACCTTATTGGCTAAAAAGAAAAAACTCAAGTGTTGGCTATATGTCAGATAAAATTATCATATTATACGTTGATGATGAACAAAACAATCTGATTTCTTTTAAGGCGACATTTCGTCTTAAGTATAAAGTTTTTACCGCAACTGGTGGTGATGAAGCATTAAAGATTTTAGAATCTAATCAAGTACATGTTATCATTACCGACCAAAGAATGCCTAACATGACAGGAACAGAGTTTTTAGAAAAAGTACTGCATAAGCATACAGACCCTATCAGAATCCTACTCACCGGATATGCCGATATGAGTGCTTTGGTCGAAGCCGTAAATAAAGGTCAAATCTTCCACTATCTATCCAAACCCTGGAACGAGAAAGAACTTGAAGAAACTATTGAGCGGGCATACGAAATTTATAAGGAAAGAGAACGTATCAAAACACTTAACGATAAACTTACGGTGTCTAACGAGCA
Organism: Edaphocola sp.; assembly: GCA_035304405.1. Lineage (GTDB taxonomy): Bacteria > Bacteroidota > Bacteroidia > Chitinophagales > Chitinophagaceae > Edaphocola. Next base: position 454 of record DATGQB010000173.1, on the reverse strand, counting down.
GCTTGAGTTTTTGTTAAGACAGAAACTACTCTCCTGATTGATTGGGTTGAATGAGCAGGGTAACAGGTTAAGGACAGCACTGGAGGATATTTGGTGCAAAAATTCTTTTTTGACCAGCTTGGTCTATTCCTTGGTAGGAAAATTGTGTTATTATGCTAGCATTCTTCTCCAAAATTCTCCTTGCACCTATTTTAGACACGCTGTTCCCAAAATATTGTGTGGCCTGCGAGTCCAATATTAGCAGTCAGCAAAACTTCTTGTGCTTTACCTGTCTGCATCAGCTGCCCTATACCGAAATGGAACGAGGGCAAAGTACAGAAGCAGATATTCGTTTGCTCACCAAGCTCCCCCTCGTCAAAGCCGCTGCCCTATGTTATTTTGTAGAAGAGGGTATTTTACGCAATGTCATGCACGCCCTGAAATATCAAAACCAGCCCGATTTGGGCATTTTTCT
>DATGQB010000172.1:0-6194 GCA_035304405.1 Edaphocola sp. | reverse complement strand
AGACGATAACCGTCTTTTTGACTTGCTATTGTCAATAATAGCTCCGAAATTTGTTCTTGTGTAAAGTTCATCGTTTTTGAGTTTTTATGTCCGTAACAAAAATCCTAAATTTTGACTTTACACACTTTTTTGAACAGTATCTTATGCGCCCGGCCGCGAGGACTTGGAGTGGATAGCCCGGCCCGCCGCCTTATGGAACAGCAAAACTTACAGCCAGGACAGCTGCTAACAGGAATATCTTTGATAGGGCTTCATTGTAGCATCGCGGCGGGACACGCCCGATGTATATACTTGTTGATATTTGCTCGTCCAAAATGTAATTATTTTCTTAAGTGTTGCAATTTAATTTTATGATTTATATATTTGTTTTTGGTTTATGGGGAGGTGTTTAGTCAGACGGGTGTAGGTTGTTTTCTTATATTATCGTGGTGGTATATTTAAAGTGCGCTGGAGAATGCAAAAAGTACTGGGTTTACTGCTTATTATCATGCATGTCGCATGTAGCCGGGGTGCTTTGCAACCTGAGCCAGTACTGTATTTTATGGATTCGAGCTACTTATACATTTTACATTCGGACAAAAGTGTGTATCGGTATGACCCCGTCAAGGATTATAAAGAATTACTGCTTCGTTTGGATTCCAGTCTCTCCTCTCCCATTGAGTTGGTGGTGAAAGAGGATGTCATTTACGTTTTTTCTACCACTGGTTCGGTTTTGCTTCAGAAGATTAAGCGCGCAGGTGCGCACTATGTTAATACAGGATTTAGTGGTTTGACGGGGGTAACGCCGCATTCGGAAAGATTTTTGATTGCAGGTACTCAGGGCTTGCTGATGTGTAATGATTCTTTAGAGCCTATGTTCCGTATTGCCTGTGATTGTGGGGATAGTTGTGAGAAGCAGGGGCAAGTGTTGCCGAATGGCCATGTCGTAGCTTATGAGTATTATAATGGGTCTAAAACTGCGCGTATTAAGGTTTATGACAGTTACGGTGTGGAGCTGAACGAGCTGATGGTGCCTGGCGACATAGGTGGATGGGAAGAATTGAAGATTGGGGAAATTGAAGGGGGCGATGCGCTGATTTTCTGCAATGCTGGTTATGATGAGTTTAGTTTTTTGCGATGGGAATATAAAAAGGGGGAGTGGAACAAGCTGTATACCACACATTTGCCCCCTATCAAGAATGCCGGAGGGCTTGTATTTTTATCTACAAGGCATGGCACTAGCTTGATAGCCGTGTCGCTGAAGGATTTTGAAGAGCAATGGTCTTATTCCGGGCCGGGAGTAGTAGAAGATGTGATAGCAGAGGGTGACTATATAGGCATTGTACATCAACGCGGGACGGATGTACTAGAGCGCGCGACTGGAAATATTGTGCGTTCTGTGCATGGTACAGGACATCTGAAATCATTTTTTTACCAGTCTAACTTGTTGATTGTGCATGATAATGGAGAGGTGAGCCAATATAGTTTGGGTAAAAAAGGGTAGGGCTAGATTGGTTGAAATTAGCTTCTCGGTCAGTGTCGGGCTTTCTGAGAGGCCTCATATATTAGGTTGGTGTTTGCGAAGGAGAGGATGGGCGAGACTTCTTATAAGCTATTCGAACGCTGATAGGCCTGGCCAGAACTGGAGCGTTGATGCAACATTCTTTTGGAATTGTGCCTTTTTATTAGATTGGTGCAACTTCCACAGGCGGCGGCTGATTTGAGTATAGTAGCGTTGATGAACTAAGATAAATAGATAGCAGAATTGGGAATTTTCGACAGGGTTGTCATTTGAACATAGTTTTAACCCAGATTACGCATTAGACTCTTTATATAAAATTATTCTTGCTTCTAATCCACTTCAATAGCTCAAAAACCATAATTTATTATGCTTTTTTCACTATTTTGTGGATTATTTGCCGTAATAATTTTCTTTTAAATTCCTAATGCGTAATCTGGGTTGAACATAGTTTTAAGCTGAAAGAAAGGAGGTTGCCCATAGCGGACAACCTCCTGTGTTTGGTGCTTATTGCTTGGTTTGTTTAGTATACTCCAATATGATAGTTTTCTGCACCAGTAGATTGAATAATGGCACCTTTTGTATATCCGGTAGGTGAGGTGGATTTTGGATCGAAGATATAAATATTGCCTTCTGCACCGATTGGAGACAATGACATGATAAATTTGCCATCATACACCACACCGTATTGATATTGCTGCAACCAAAGATTGCCCGGAAGTTCCATTTTGGTAACGGTTTTGTTGTAAATATCTACTCTGGCTACGCCCCAGTTATAGCTGTCTGCTCCGCCCAATGCTGAGTTGAAATAAGGAACATATCCAATACCATTGCCTACATAGAACCAGCCATTGGTTTGGGCAGGAATGCCCAGTTTCTCGGATATATTAAATACATAGGTTTCATCATAGCTGCCATTGCTTATTTTGAGCAAATGGATAGCGCCTGAAGAAGTAGTGGTCTGGTAAACATCACCACGCTCATCTGCATGGGCTACCGGCATTCTGTATCCATTGGTAGCACCCACGGCTCCACCCACATTGGTGCTGATGAGCGAAGGATTATCTAATGTTGCTTCATCAACTACAAGGGTTACTGCATTGGTATAATTCATGGTAACGGTACCATCAGTTACCGGATCGTATTTCTGCTTGCCCACGCCGTAGTAAACTTTGCCGTTTTGAACAAAAGGCTTGTCAATACGGAATACGTAAATCCCTTGGGCTGCCTCCGCTGGGTCGTATGGAATCTCAAAATTGCTCACTGTGCCCACGGTCATATCTTCAAGATTTACGCGGGTGAGCCATGCCGTTGATTTGGTACGCACATAGTTATTGTTTTCATCATAGAGTTTTTCGGTGGTAACATTGTGTAGCAGGGCAGTTTTTTCGTCCAATTTAGTCCAGCGGGGGTTGGCTGTACCGATGAAAGGTTGCACATTTGCCTCACCAATCAGCGTGTAGTTCTGCCCGCCTTTGGCTTCGTATTTATGCACAGAGCCTCCACCGTAGTTTAGGGCATAGATATACTTACCATCGCTGGATGAAAAAATAAAAGCTGTTCTGGTCGCCGGTACTTGAAAGCCGCGATTTTCAAAGCTAATCGTGCCTGAGCTGATTTCGTCAAAGCTTAGACCTTGTAGGTAGGTTTGAGCATTACCACTAGCAGGTCCTACAGCGTAAGCTACATGGAATAACCTATCAGTTTCGGGCTCGTTTTTCTTGTTATCGTCATCTTTTGTACAGGAAATTGCTAGGCCGGCAGTTATAAGTGCCAGAGCAGAAAGTTTAAGGAGATTGTAACTCATTGTAAATGTTTGTTTAGATATGTTTATAAAATTCTGTATGTAATTTTCCCAAAGAAAGCTCTTCCTGGCTTTTGCAAAGCCCAGTTGTCGAACGCCTGATGGTCAAAAATATTTTTGGCATCGAAGCCAATAGTGATTTTTTTGTTAGGGAACGTGTAAGTGAGTCCTAAGTCGTGCAGTACTTGTGCAGGCACAAAGTCCAGGTTGGCGCCGCCTACACCTTCCCAATCGCGCAGAAACTCATGTACATAAGCAAAGTTGTAGGATAGCGATAATAATGCTTTATGTTGAATGGCGTTCTGCCAGTCGTAGCGAGCACTTAGGTTGGCTGTGAAATATGGTGCATTGCGTAATCTGCTGCGGTAGTAGAAAAACGGACTACCATTGGCATCAAATTGTGTATTGAAGCGAGCATTAAAGAGCGAAGCATTGGCAATTACCAATAGCTTGCGTGCGTAGTCATATTTGAGCTCTGCATCAAATCCTGTACTCACCACATTGTTTAAGTTTTCAAAGGAGAATGTTTCGGAAATGGCACTGGGCACACCCTGGCGTATCATATCCTTGGTGTTGCGTACAAATACATTTCCTGAAAATCCAATGCTATGTTGTGAATTGGCAGGTTTAAAAGGTCCTAAGAAAATGCCCAGATTTCCATTGAGGCTATGCTCCGGTTTTAGATTGGGATTCGGAAGTATATTGTCTGCATTGTTTCCAAACACCTCATTATTCTCAGGGAACCTTATGGCTCTCTCGGCAGAAGCCACCAGTGTAAACTTTCGAGAGAAGGCATAGGAGACTGCAAGACCAAAACCATTTTCTTGGTCGGAGTGGGCGATTTCCTGATATTGCGTACCACCACCGCCCGGCCCTTTCCTGCTCACATCAGTGGTTTTGATTCCCTGCTGGTAATATTTATAAAACAGTGTAGTCGTTAATTTATTGTGGAGTGCATGTTGCTCGTAATGGAAGCCAACAAAGTTTTTATGCAAAGACCGGTCTCTCAGAAACTCTCTTTCTGCTTGTGGTAAATATGGGTCATCCATTTTTCTGCTTAAATCCGCAAACAGATAATTGACACCCAAATAGCTACTTTGAGATACGGCATAGCGCAGGTTAGCACGCACAGAGCGGGTATGCTCATTGCTGTTTTGCAGCGTGGCTTTGCCTTGCTCACCGCCGTTGGCCCACTTGCCCAGTACCGAACCATCCCAGTTATAACGGTCTGCTATGGTGTCTACCACATCTCGTTGCAACCAGGAATAGGTAGCGAGTACATTCAAATCCAGACCTGGGACAAATAAATTGCGCTTTTTATAAACCAGGTTGGCTAATTGTGTGCCTTGAGTAGCAAAGCGATTGCCATATACCACCTCCATCGTAGCGCCGTGCTGAATTTCATTATACATATCCGAAAACAGCGCACCAACATAAAACTCATCTGCCCATTTTACCTGAGAGAATCCGAGTTCTACCTTACCGCCATAAGAGCGGTAAGCATCGTGAAAGCGTTTGTATTTATTGCCTCGTAGTATTTTGCCATTGGAGGGGTCTGTAGTATAGACTTTATCGCCCCAAACCTTGTAACTATTGTCTGTATAGTTATAAAAACCAGATGCATTTACCGTAAACCCGGATTGCTGATTACGATAAAAGCCGGTAATATTGCCCTGATGAGTGCCGAAGGAGCCCGCACCGTAAGACGCCACAATACTATTGGTAGAAGCCTTTTTCAATACAATGTTGATGGCCCCACCCAGAGCATCATCCGAAAGGTGGGGAGGTGTTACCCCTTTATAGATTTCTACGCGCTCTATCAACGCCGGAGGTATACTATTGAGCGAGAAAGACGGTCCATAATTATGCACCGGAACCCCGTCTATTAATATGCGCACGGCATTACCCGACAATCCATTGATATTGTACTCAATGTTTGAACCCAAGCCGCCGCTTTGTCGTATACGCACCCCGGCTGTGCGGTCAAGGAGTTCATTGGTTTGTATATTTTGCAGCGCAGCTCTTCCTGTTTCTATGACATTGGCCGCATACCCGGCCATTTCAATTTCGGCTTTTTTGCTGCGTGCCCAAACGATATGGTCGTTCAGCTTTCCTACATTCACATCCAGTACGATGTCTAGTGTACTATGTTCCCCTTGGTGCACCAACTTGTGTTTAACCGTTGTGTTGTCAGGAATGATAACGGCGACGGTATATATACCGGAAGGAATACTGTCAAAGCGGTAAGTTCCATCTTCATTAAGATAGGTTGCTTTTTTTAGCTCCTCTATATATACTGTAGCCCAGTCGATGGCCTGATTGGATTTGTCGGTGATTTTACCCGTTACAATCCCACTGCCGGCGAAGGTACTGGCTGTACTAGCGAGTAAAAACAGGGTAGAGCACTGTAATAGTTTCTTCATTTACAGGATGAGAAATTGATTATTACGATTTTTATGCAAAAGTAAAACCGGTAGCTCTGAGGGGCTAATTTTCGCTGTCAAATAACTGTCATATTCAATGTTTGAGCATTACTGGTGGTGCTTGGCGCTTGGCTATGAGGTGTTTGTTCGATGTTATTCATATATAGATGTGGTATTGTTGCATTGTCTAGATGTTGTGCTGAAGTATTCGGTCGTCTTCTGCTCGTCCGGCTCCGGGATTGGGAAAAAGATAATGGCAATGGGTATGCCCAAACTCTTTCCTCTGTGTTTGGGCGCAGGCAGCTCTCTAACTAGCTTTAACGGAACTTCAATAGTTATTTGGCTGTGACTAAGGGCATAGTTTAGCAAAGTTCACCAAGCAGGAGACATAGTAAAGAGGCTGTCTCAAAAGGGCAGCCTCTATTATATGTGGAAATGTCTTGTCCTAAAATAGGTTTACACATTTTAT
>DATGQB010000171.1:0-31660 GCA_035304405.1 Edaphocola sp. | reverse complement strand
ATTTAAAAGAAAATTATTATGGCAAATAATCCACAAAATAGTGAAAAAAGCATAATAAATTATGGTTTTTGAGCTATTGAAGTGGATTAGAAGCAAGAATAATTTTATATAAAGAGTCTAATGCGTAATCTGGGTTTATATTAGGCTGCAGCGTCCCCGGGATAATTTTGCTTCAGAGCTTTGCCAGTCTATTCGTGCTTTTGGTTTTATGGTGGCAAGTTGTGATGGTTTGCAGAGTCATTCGCTAGAATGTTTCGTATATTTTGCCTGCTTGCAGTACCTTTGTTTTGCAGAAAAACTGTGAGAGTCGTTACGTATGAGTATTTTCAAACGAGTGTTAGGGCATCTATATTTTGTATATGGAATGCTGCTGTTTGTAGCCACCATGTTGGTGGTAATAATTCCGGCGAGCATAGCGTTTTGTTTTCCAGAGCCAAAGAGAGCTCGAATAATACATCCTACCTATAAGATTTGGATGAGTGTATTTTTGCCGCTGGTATTTATCAGGGTAAAGCGCAAAGGCAAATCATATTTCAAAAAGGGGGAGAATTATGTGGTGGTGGTGAATCATAATTCATTGGTAGATATACCGGTGTCTATGCCATGGGTGCCGGGACCCAATAAAACCCTAGCAAAGGTAGAGATGGCCCGAATTCCACTTTTTGGTATCATTTATAAAGCTGGGTCCATATTACTAGATCGTGGCAGTGCTCAGAGTCGCAAGCGTAGCACCTTAGAAATGCAAGAGACGCTGCGTATGGGATTGCACCTCACTTTGTACCCTGAGGGCACGCGCAACAAATCCAAGGAGGTACTCCAACCCTTTTATGAAGGCGCCTTTGCTAGTGCGATTATGGCCGGCAAGTCTGTCTTACCCGGAGTGATTTTTAATACCAAAAAGATTTTGCCGGATGCTCCGAAGTATTGGGCATGGCCCCATACTATTCGGTTTGAGTTTTTGCCTCCGATAGAGACTGAGGGTATGAGTTTGAAAGATAAGACAGAGCTTACACAGCGTGTGCATCAGATGATGAAAGAGTATATAATCGCAAACCAATAACTGCTGATGAAAATAGTGATATGTGGAGCCGGTAATGTGGCAAAGTTTTTTTGTCATCGCCTCAGTGCGCAGCAAGAAATAGAAATCGTACAAGTATATGCTCGCAATAGCGAAAGCGCTCGCCTTATTGCTGAGAGCTATCAGGTGCCGGTAATTCAGCAGCTGGCAGATATGCGTACAGATGCCGATGCGTATATACTCGCGGTAAACGACACTGCGATTACAACACTAGGGCAGCAGTTGCCCCTAGCAGCAGATGCTATTGTGTTGCATTGTGCCGGCTCGCAGCCTTTACAGGCTACAGGTGCCGGACGTGAGCAGTCTGCCGTTTTGTGGCCCATTTATTCCATAACGCCGCAGGCTTTTGATAAGGAGGCAGTGCCATTAGTAGTAGATGCCGGACCCCTAGCCATTGCAAAGGCCATGCAAATGGCGAGGGCTATATCCCAACAAGTTTTTACAGCTAATTATGAGCAAAGAAAGTATTTGCACCTGAATGCGGTGCTGGTGAACAATTTTGTGCATCATTTACTTGTTGTAGCCGAAAATATTTGCCAGCAAGAGGGGCTAGACTTCGACATCCTGAAACCTATAGTCAAACAAACTATTGAACGTATGGATAGTGCCGGATTTGCAGCAGCACAAACAGGGCCAGCCCGGAGAGGAGATGCGCCCACTATGCACCAACATTTAGAGCTCATGGCTCAAAAACCAGAGTGGCAGGCCATGTATAAGGTGATAAGTGATTCCATTGCAATGATGTATGGGGGCGATGGTACGGGCAGATAAATTTTTGTACATTTGCCACTATCCAAATTTAATCTAAGACCCAAAAGAAAAATTTATGAACGTCCTATCTTTATTTGAAAATGTAAAGGCTTTCGTTTTTGATATCGACGGCGTACTCACCGATGGTTTGCTGCATGTACAGGAGTCGGGAGAGCTGCTTCGGAGAATGAATATTAAAGACGGCTACGCTTTGCAACTGGCAGTAAAGAAGGGCTATAAAGTCTGGGTAATTTCCGGTGGGCATTCCAATGCATCCAAAAGAAGGTTGAATAATTTGGGTGTAATGGACGTTTTTATCGGTGTGGAAGATAAGTTGCAAAAAATGCAATCGCTGATGCATGAATCCGGTATTGCAGCAGAAAATGTGTTGTACATGGGGGATGATATGCCGGATATAGTGTGTATGAAAGCCTGCGGTTTGGCTACCTGTCCTAATGATGCGGCAGTTGAAGTGTGCAATATTGCCCATTATATTAGTCCCTTAAAAGGAGGAATGGGTTGCGTGCGTGATGTAATCGAAAAAGTGTTGAAGATAAACGGCCATTGGGAATAGTAGTACCTTCTTTTTTTAGTCTAGGAGATTGAGATATTTAGCAATATAGACGTCCTTCTCTTTTGATTTATATTGTTGGATAAATCGAGGATGTTCCAAGGCACTTATCTCTTTAAAAAGACCATATTTATTATTAAGCTCGCGTATAAATTTTGCGTTTTTTAGCCCCAACGCCACAACGCTATTGGTATCTATTCCCATATTTATATAAGTCTTTAGCACTCGCACCATGTAAGGTGCAAGGGCGTCCAAAAGTCGGGCATCATCGTAGTAATTGGCATTAATCCATTTGCCATGGGCATTTTTGCGGATAATAGCCAAAGGAAAAGGGGAATTAATAAAATATTTGCTGTAGAATTTGGTGGCGCCGCCATAGGCGGCAATCATATCGTACATGAATACTGAGGATGTTTCATGCGTACGAGCAGATTGCATTTTTATGTCACACACAGCATCCAGCCTTTTCGTATCAGTAAATGGTATGCCCGTGACACCCGCTCCGTTTCTGCTGGGGTTTATGCCCAGTATCAGTTTGCGCGTCTGGGTATCATTGTAATATTTGTTATAGAATTGTTGCATTACCCAATCAGTCTCTTCCAGATCTTTGAAGGGGTTCAATACTTCAAATTCAGGAGGTAATTTGAAGGTGCCGCTTAAATTATTATTGAAATCGATAATTTTTTTTGCGAAGGTTGTTTGCATTTTTTGACTTTGCACTTTATATTATTTCTCAATTTACTGGAAGATTTTTTAAAATGTACCAAAATGATGCCTCGAGCTAATTGAGGTTTAAAATGCAAAGCAGATTTAACATTTCCCATTCTAGAAATGGAATCTCTTTGTAAGTGGAGCTGTCAAAGGTTTTCAGCATTTCAATATACTATTTATTCATCAAAAGCAAATAACATATTAGTAACAATTTAACAGTCGATAGTTTGTAGCTTAAGGCGGTAATGTTAATTTGGACTACCTTTTAGTTTCCTTAGTGTGCGTATTTTTAATTATTTAAAGAAAGAATTATGAGAGTATTAATTGTCGGTAATGACAAAAACTACGTTGGGTTTCTGAGTAAGAAACTCAACGCGGCGTCTTTCCGTCCGGAGGAGTGTGGCACACTAGAGGATGCGGTAAAGAATTTAAGGGAGTCACAATTTGATGTGTTTATCTGCTGTCTTCCATTGTTAAGTAAGTCTTGTCCTTTTGAGCTGATGAATGCACTGCGTGCAGAAGGGGTTGCCTCAGAAAGATTGAAAGTGATTTTGATAACCGATAACATGCAATTGCATACCGCAATGGAACTGATGAGAGAGGGGGTGTATTGCTGTTATAATAGACCATTTCCTTTGGATCAGTTACTGCAAACCTTAGAGCAATTGAACAACGAAACAGAGGAAGTTGTTGAACTGCCGACAGAGAAGCCCAAAATAGCTTCTGCTCCTGCAAAGGAACGTATGCAAACCAAGAGTAACGAGCGTTTAATCTTTACCCAAAAGAGATATGTAAAGGGTATTAGTAAGGTGGCCAATGAGATGTATCGTCAGATTGACCTGGTAGGACCCACCTCTTTCAGCGTAATCGTGTATGGCGAAACAGGTACGGGAAAAGAAGCGGTAGCGCATAGGGTGGCAACAGTTAAAGACCCTAAAGCTCCTTATATAGCGGTAGATTGTGGATGTTTATCGAAAGAGTTGGCACTCAGCGAGCTTTTTGGGCATGAAAAAGGCAGTTTTACCGGTGCTATGAACAAAAAAATAGGCGCATTTGAGCTGGCCAACAATGGTACTCTTTTTCTGGATGAAATAGGTAATCTGGATTACGAAGTGCAAGGTTTCCTACTGCGTGCCATTCAGGAAAGGAAAATCCGCAGGGTAGGGGGCAATGAGGATATTGTGGTCAATACTCGTATTGTAGTAGCCTCAAACGAGAATCTTGCAGAAGCTGTGCGTAATGGCAAATTCAGAGAGGATTTATACCATAGGCTGAATGAGTTTGAAATTACTGTTCCATCATTGCGCAGTCGTCCCGAAGACCTTCCCTTGTTTATGCAGTAGTTTTTGGCAGAAACCAACGCAGAGTTGGGCAAAAACGTGCAAATGCCAGAGCCTGAGGTGATGCGCATGCTGCAAAGTTATAGCTGGCCGGGCAACATTCGTCAACTCAAGAATGCGATGCGAAGAGCCTGTTTGCTCGCCCGCGATAATGAGCCTATAAGCTTGGGAGAGCTGCCGCCGGATATGCTGAACGGTGATTCTTTAACACCTTCTGGTGTTGTCCCGCCAGAGGCTACTGTAGAGGGCCCGGTCTTTGTCGGAGCAAGATTCAAAAAGCCGAGGGATATTACCATCGCTGAAATTGAAGAAGCTTTGAAGCTGGCCAACTATAACAAGACGCTGGCTGCACAGTATTTGGGCATTGACCGTAAAACATTGTACAATCGCCTGAAAAGTCACGCTGATTCTTCTTCAATCTAATATTTGAAGTGCATTCAGGTATTAGGTTTTGAAGTAGAACGGCTGGTCTTGGGCCAGCAATCGGCTTTACGGCCAGCTTAAAAGGAGTTTATATTCTATTCCTCTATCTCTTCTAGCAGAATAATGTTTTCTGAAAAGGAAACTAGCCTGCATTTGATGGTTACATAGGATCCAGGTTCGTAAACATTAGTTTTGTTGAAGTGATTGATACAACATTTTATTTTAAGGGGTTGTTCTAGTCGCGGAGGCGGGTCAGTGCTCCAGAAAAAAATATTGTTGTCACAATCATTTTTCGGCTTGTCCGGAAAGTTTGCTTTATGTACTTGACCGGAAATAACGATAAGGCTGTTTTCAAATTTTCTTAATGCTTTTTTTGCATCTGTTTTAAACTCCAATGTCAATTGCGTTGGATTTACCTGCTTTGTTTTGGTATCATGTCTTGTTGGCTCTATTACCAAAGCAGAGTCGGTATAATCCAGTTTCATGTTACGAGCGTCGAAAGTTGGTGGCTCCTTGCATGACTGAACCAGACCTAACAACATCAGGCTCGCAAATGCTATTATTTGTTTTTTCATTTTTGCAATTTTATTGGTGATTACCTTGAAGGGAATTTCTTTTCAATTTGTTATCGCCTTAGGATGTTTATTTTATGGTCTCCTATCTAAGAGGCTTTGAGAAATTCTATCACCAATCTATGTGCCAAGTCGATACTCGCAAATGCCGTTGGGGTACTTCGTCATTTCTTTAGGAGCCTTTGCTTCATCATTATCTGCGCAAAGCTTCGAAAACGTTATTATTTTCATCATTTTCTTTTTCTTTTTTATCAGCAATAATGACATTTTGGGTGTTGGCTTCTAGACGCTCGGTGTCAATTGCCTGAAAACTGCCCCAGTATTGAGCTTTATCGAAATCATATTCTGGTATATGCGTCGCGCGTGGGGAGCTTTTAAAGCGATTTACTAGGTTTCGGGTTCTGTATCGGGAGGTGTTGCTGTTGATTCCTCTATTTAATAATCGTCGCATGATTCTATTATTCTTTGTTTATAGTTATTTTCAAGTTAATGCAATAATCGAACCGAGTGGCGGATATTAGTTACTACAACTTGTTGTTGAGGATTGTTGAGATTGTTTGTGGAAATTTCAACAGTATGTGGGGAATGGCTATGAGGAAATATTGTTTTTTGTGATTATTTATAACTGTACAAAAGGCTGGAATAAAAAATGTGTTTAGAGAAATAGTGGCATAAGTCTTTATTCCGGAATATAGCAGTCTTATGCGAGCGCGTTCGAAATTGCAATTTCCACGGAAGTTTTTATTACAAGTAAACCATAAGGCGGTAAGGCTGAGAATTTTACCGGGTACTGAGGGTGTATGAGGCTTCGGCTTTTACATCTGCTGCTTTGCTTTCTTGTAGTTGGTACCACAATCACTTGATAAAATTCATACGGTCCCAAACCGACCTTCGTTTTAAAATCGGAAAAGCTTAGTGTATTCGTTACAGGCGGCGATACCTTAACAATGCATCTACTGAGATTGTAAACTCTTAAAACTTACGTTATGTTAGATAATACAAAGATTTCTACAAACTGGATAGAAAAAGTTAAGTCCATCTCACTTTATGATAAGCCCTACTTTCTGCCGCTGATAGTAATTTTATTGATAGTAGTTTACCTAGCAGTAGCTTGCCTCGCAGTGGCTAGTGTGTTGAGCGAAGTAGGTCGCATTTGCATGCAGTGCTACCAAAGTAGTCAAACCGATATTTATGAGCTGTGGTCGGAATAGACTTAATCATTAATTGGCATTCGCACACTATGGGCTATCTACTAACCGCCAGTCTTCGTATCTAAGCCATTAAGTATTATTGCTACTTCTTTCGAAGGAATAGCCCCTAAGCGAGGTTTTTTCGTAAATTATGGTCCAAAGGGTGTTTATTAGTTGCCAGCGGCGTGCAAGAGGCTATAGTGAGGGTCATTACATATTATAATGTCCTATGGGGCAAGTGAGTAGTATGCCTACATGTTGAATATCTGACAAGGCATCCATTTGAGCACGGTCTATTATCGAATCGTCAATTACCATAGGGCTTTCGACTTCGGCGGTAGGATAGATTGCATGTGCATCATTGTGGGGAATGTCGTTGCAGTCTGCCAGAATCAGGGCCGGGCTTAGGAATAGCGTCCGTGTAAAGCACTTCATAGTGTGTGATTTTTGGTATAAAAATGAAAATTAAATTATTTTTTTACTGCAACATTGCGCATCGAAGTTAATGTTTGGTTTTTCTGGAAGGGTGTCTTCGGCTGCGCAGTGGCATTCGGGTAAAAGCAAAACAGGTCGACACGATAGGTGCCGACCTGTTTTATAAGGATATACCTTGTTTTGAAATGTGAATCAATGGCTAGTCCTTCGATTATTCGCTGATTATTTTGCAATTACAGAACCGTCTTCCGCGAAGTGTAATGTTGTTGCTTGGCCATTTTGGGTACCACTTACCACATAAATAACTTTATCATCAGACTTGATTACAGCGGCACTTTGTGCAGTGAAGTCCTTGTATTGATCAGCTGACAAAGCATTTTTAACAGCATCCGGTAATTCTTCTAGTTTAATTACTACGCGATTGTCGGTGTTTTGGTCTTGGTATACTGCATGCACACTTGCAATTGTTGATGTAGCCGCTCCACCTAATACGATAGCGCTGAACGCTGCAATGATTACTTTTTTCATAATAAAATGTTTTTGATTAATTGATTAATGAATTGTTATCGGATAGTAAACTTCCAAAATTGTTCCATTGTGGAATTAAAATCTATAATGGACGCATTTTTAGTTATATATACCTAATTGCAAAGTGATTTTGGGTATTTATATGTATAAAATGTTTACATACTGTAGTGGATTTGCCACAATTTTGGTTAATAATTAGTTGTGTGGATGGGGAAATTAGGAATGATTAACCCATGTCTAACCCACGACGGTACGTCTATGTTGTTCCCGAATTGGCATTGAATTCGGGACAGATTGCTGTCAAAACCTACTCTTAGCTCTTGTTGCATTTTTTTCCCCAGTGCTTGTATGGCCATAGCTCTGCTGAAGGACGAACACACTTTGAATCTCCCCCTGCGCCCGTGATGGCAGTGAATAGCCCGCAGTGGCTGGCGCATTTTGCTTCCTCTGATGCCCAGCTATTATAGTTCCGGGCTTGATTACCCTCGATTGTCTAATGGCCAGCCGCGAGGACTAGTAAGGGACAGCGCGAAATGGCGCCCAAAATAATATTAAAAATTGTGTGGATTGCTTCGAGTGATATATGAAATGTTAAACATATCGGAAAGTATCTACTGGATGCAATAAAGGTGGATAGATTATACTGATTTGGGTGGTCTGGTAGCGAGAATTAATGAGGCCGAGGGGCGTTTTAGTGCTTTTATCCATGTGGAAATTCAATGTTTTGGGTATTAATCTCGCTGTTATTCACAAGTCAATAACATGCAGGTGTTGATTTTCAACAGAATAGCCTACATGGTATGGTTTTGGCAACTGGTACTGCAAAGACAACAATTTCTTTAATCTTAAAAACAAACAATTATGAGACAAAACGGAAGAGGTTTTAACAACCAAGACAGAAGAAACAACTGGGGCAATGCCCAACAAGGTTACAATGAGGCTGCTTACCAGGGTAGAAACCAGTCTTACAACAGAAACGATGACAATGATAATAGCTGGGGCGATTATCAGGACGAGTATAATGACAGCTATAATATGGGTGGTGGTCAGTATGGGTATAACGAACGCAACCAAGGCGGGTCATACAACCAAGCTGGTAGTGGCTATGATCAGTGGAACGACGACAATAATGATGACGACTGGAGCAATAACTTTGGCGGCGGCAGCAACGCCGGTGGTGGCAACAGCTACGGTGGTAGCAGAGGTAGCTATGGTCAGGGCGGCCAGCAATCTTACTCCGGCCAGCAAGGCGGTGGTCAAAGAGGCCAAAACCGTGATTTCCAAATGCAAGGAGAGTACCGTGGTGAGTACCGCCGCGATTATTACAATAATCAACGCAATCAGGGCAGCTACGGTGGCAACCAAGGCAGTAGCCAAAGAGGCCAAAACCAATGGAACAATAATCAGGACCAATGGCAAGACAATCAAAACCAATGGAATGACAACGACAGCAACAGACGCAATCAGTACATGGGTGGTCAGAATGACCAGAACCGCAGCCATTGGGGGCACCAAAATGACCGCCAAGGTATGCAGGGCTATGGCAGTGAAGGCCAATATGGCAATCGCAGACATCTAGGCGACCGCACCGGAAATAGTAACGATGGTTCTAGAAGCAGTCGCAGACGCGGAGGCTATGGCAGCAGATACGACCAATAGGCTATCTGATTTATTAAATTTTCAAATCAAATTTTGAACATGAACAACGAAAATCAAATAGGTATTGGCCAGCAATCTGATGCCAAGGCTACAAGCACAGATAATGCCAAGTCTAGAATGAACGATAGTAGTAATGCGCCGCTGAAAAAGTTCTTTGTGGATGCGCTGAAGGATATGCTCTGGGGCGAAAAAGCCATCACGAGTAGCCTGAAGAAGCTCCAAAACTCAGTAAGTAATGAAGAACTTCAAGACGCATTTCAGGATCATGAGTTCCAGACTCAAAAGCATATCGCCAGGCTCGAAAAAGTCTTTGGCCTGCTAGGAGAGCGAGCCGATACCAAAAAATGTAAAGCACTTGAGGGTATTCTGAAAGAAGTAGATGAAATGATAGAGAGTACGCCCGAAGGCAGCGCTACCCGTGATGCCGTAGCGATTATAGGCGCACAGAAGGTAGAGCATTATGAAATAGCTTGCTATGGCGGCCTGGTGGCCATTGCCCATACGCTGGGCATGACCCGGGCAGCCGATTTGCTACAGAAATCTTTGGAAGAAGAAGAGCAAACAGATTATGACTTGACGGACATAGCAGAGTGTAAGATTAATTTTGAAGCAAAAGAAGAGGCCGAGGCCAAAGAACCCGTAGAAGAAAAAGGCTAGTATTTATCTAAAGCCCGCCTGTGTCATTATACCTTTAGCAAATAGCAATGTCGGCCTACACTTTTTGGTTAACATGCAATTACATAAGGCGGTCTGGCCCAAGACCATTGCCGGCCGCCTTAATTTGTTGCCTATGGCGATCTCTGGATTATGTGGCAAGCTGTAGTGGACCGCACTGTGTTTGCTAAGCAGTCCTTACGAAGGATGTTTTTCCTTTACCCTTTTCACCCTATATATAGAGAAGATCCACCCGCCTTTCTCACATATATCATGAGGCTCGGGCAGCAGCCGACCTCCATTTAAAGTCTCCAAGCTTCAGTGCTTCGGGGACTTTTTATTTGGCGCTCACGATTATGCTGCATTTGTAAACCATACTTTGTTTGGGCCCTGCCTCGTGCGGCTCGTACCTTCACATTGGCGAAGGTAATAGACGCTGCACAAGCGGCCAAGCTCCATACCATGACTTATTACATGGCGGCGGGTCGGGTGAAATGCGTGCGCAACCTGCGCATTATCGTAACATTTAGTTGCTATAAGACTCGCTTCTACTCCAAGTCCGCGCAGTGCTTCACTTCGTTTGGCATTGCTGTGGGCTTTGCGTTCCTAGCCCCCAAGCGATAGTGTCTTGCGTGCTCGATGCCATTGGCCTTGCGGCAGTGCTCTGTGTTGAGTATTAGAAAGAGGGGACACAAAAAAGAGGCTGCTTGGGTGCAGCCTCTATATGATAATATCTGGTTGTTTTTTTTTAGTTTATAAGAGGTAGAATGCTACCATTCTTCCAGCTCATTTACCGGAATTTTTTTCAGAAATTCATCAAAGCCGGCACCATCATAGTCAGAGTAGGCGCCATATGAATCCATTAGGTAGCCGATGCTACCTTCATTATCTTTAATGAGATAGATGGCGGCATTATCCGCCGGGTCTGACATACCCTCAAAGCGGAATATTTTGATAATGGTCAAATCTTCCGGGGAATAGATTTTGCCCATACCCTGGAGTTTGCCATGGTCAGAAAAGGTAAGCTCATTGTCATAACCTTTTCCTTTCAATTTGTTCAGCACTTCGCTTAGCGTGCGCATAGAGCCGGGTTCATTTTGAATATCATGCATAATTACAATGTTTAGGGGTTTCACAATAAAGCGCGGGTTTTAGTTGCGGAGCTAATATTATTTAGCGATTAGCATACTGGTCGCGTAGAGTTTTTATTTGGTTGTGCGATAACTGTTGCGCATTGCGCTGTTGTTGTACCAGTGGAGCAGAGTCCATGAGGTCACCAGATTCAATCGCATTGGTGTAGCTAGCCTTTGCGGCATCTTCTCCGCCCTCGCATGAGTTGAGGACGCTACTAGCGGTATCGCCACCAAATGTTGCTTTTAAATCCATCCAACTGCGGTACAACTTACCTCCCGCGGTAGTTCCCTCGTCGGGTTGCCCACCTAGACGCAAGACTTCATTGCGCAGCTCTTGAATATTGGCCATGCTTTCTGTTTGCATTCTTTCAAAGATGGGCACTAGCAGGGTTCTATCTTCTGTGAGCTGCTCTGAGGCCTTTGCATAGCCGGCAACTCTGTCATTGTTAATTCTAATAAGGTCGTTCAATACTTCAATTTGATTCTCGATTGCCATTTTGTTTTGTTTTTTAGGTTAAAAATTTGGTGTTGGGGTAAAAAAATACCCTGTCAGCATTGTAGATGTTCGCTATCGCATAGGTTTTCTGCCTGAGATAATATTATACAGCACTACGATGATAGCGATAACCAGCAGAACATGGATTAAATTGCCCATGCCCATTCCGCCACCGATTCCCATAAGACCCAATATCCATATAATGATACAAATCACGGCCACCAGCCAAAGTAAATTTCTCATATCTTGTTGTTTTTAAGTGTGAATGAATCGTTTAGGTATAGTAAGGCAAACAAAATGCCAATAGTAGCTTTGGGTACATTTCTCAAATCTTAATATTTTCTAAAATCCTCCTGTGATTTAATAGGTGTTAGGCGCAAAACCGCTAGGAGACCATCTCTCCGCCATTAGGGTGCAATACCTGTCCAGTAAAGTAGGAAGACTCATCTGAGGCCAAAAAGGTGAATGCAGGTGCAACTTCGTTGGGTTGTCCACACCTCCCCATTGGGGTATCTTGCCCAAATTTTTCCACTTCGTCTCTGGGGAAGGTGGCGGGGATGAGGGGTGTCCAGATGGGGCCGGGGGCTACTGCGTTTACCCTAATGCCTTCCTTTACCAATCGTGATGCCAGTGAGCGGCACAGTCCTATTAATGCAGCTTTAGTAGCCGCATAATCTATAAGATGCTCACTACCCCTGAAGGCAGTTACCGAGCTGGTATAGATGATACTGGCGCCATTTTTCATATGAGGCAGGCAGGCCTGAGTGATAAAAAATGCGGCAATCACATTGACGTTGATAGTGAGCTGTAATTGCTCTTCGGTGATGTTCATAAAATCCTTTTCTACAAATTGCACCGCTGCATTGCTCACTAGGATGTCTATTTTCCCATATTCATCCATGGTTTTTTGAGCAACTTCCCGACACAATTCCGGATTGCTGATATCACCCTTGATGAGCAAGCATTTGCCTCCCAGCGCAGCTATCATGTTTTTGGTTTCTTCTGCGTCCTGGTCTTCAGAGAGATAAGAAATTACCACTTGTGCGCCCTCTTTTACAAAATCCAGAGCCGTTGCACGACCGATGCCACTGTCTCCGCCGGTTATAATGGCCACCTTTCCTTTGAGTCTGGGTTCGCGTGCGCTCATTTCTGGCAGTGCATCAGGTAGGGGGTGCATCTGCTGCTCTATGCCGGGTTGGCTGTGCTGCTCTTGAGCCGGTATGTTGGCTTGTTCCTCGTTTGTCATTTTTTCTGCAGTTTGTTTATCTATCGGGCGCAAGAATTATTCCTCTTAGCAAACACCTGCGGTAAGTCTAAATCCTGAGTTGCTGTGACGATAAGTTATTGTAGAACATGATAATGCATCACCACATATTGGGGAAATTCCTCATTGCAGAATTAGATTAAGGTAATTGCTTTAATCTGTTTCCTGCTTTGGGTGAGTGGTACAATTTGTGCAGTATGAAGAAAAAAATAATTGTTCATCATTAAAAGTCTAAGCGATGGGAAGAAAGATTCTGATATTAGCAACACATGGTTTTGAAGAGAGTGAGTTACGTGCTCCTAAAGAATACCTTGAAGGCAAGGGGCATGAAGTAGCCATTGTAAGTACCGCTCCGGATGCTATTAAAACATGGGCCAATGGCGACTGGGGTAAGGAATATGAAGTGGATAAAATTATCGATGAGATTCGCGTGTCTGAATGGGATGCGCTGGTGCTGCCGGGCGGAGTCATTAATCCCGATAAGTTGCGCATGAATATGAGCGCTATTCAACTCATTAGAGATTTTGATGAGCAGGGCAAGATAATAGCCGCCATCTGCCACGGTCCTCAATTATTGATAGAAGCCGGATTGGTTCAAGGGCGCCAATTGACTTCGGTAGAAAATATCAAAACCGATTTGGTGAACGCCGGTGCCAGTTGGGAAAACAACGAAGTGATTTTAGATGGCAATCTGGTTACTAGTAGAACACCAATGGACCTACCCGCATTTAATCAGCACATAGAGCAGCTGCTCAATGATTTGGACTAGTGCTCAACTGTTTTTGGTTTATGAGAGCTTATACATCCTTCCTGTTCATACTGTTAGGAGCACTGTTTTTTACAGGCATATGCAGCAGTTGCTCCGGTACCCGTGCTCTCTCTGAGCGCAGGGCAGAGAAGATGCGTGCGCAGGTGTGGGTGATAACCGGTGCCAGTAGTGGCTTGGGTAAAGGTATTGCTACGGAGGCTGTGGCAGGCTGCTGAAGACTAAAACTTGTTTTTCAGTCGGGAGAGACTGGCTCCATTGACAAAAAAGCGTTCAATATTTGCTTCCACCTCAGGGTCTTTGATAAGTGGTGGTGCGTGGTGAGGTTTTACTCTGGCATCTATGATGACATTGTCGCAGCCCCAATGCTTATGCTCGTAAAAACTGTTTACACCGTGAATGTCATGAGAGGGGTTGCTGCGTGTAAAAGTTACCCAAAGGAAGTTTTTGAGATTGGCAGCAGTAAATCTCGCATCATCTACCAGAACAATCATGGGGCAGTTTTTGATGGACGCATGCTGCAATCTTGCTTGAATAATTTCCATCTCGGTTTTTGTTTCCTGATAGGAATGGAAAGGGCTGCATTCTGCCACAACTACTCCCGGCATTATCAATTTGGGGTTGCGCAGATATGGTGTATTCTTTAAATCTTCTGGAACTTCGGTGCACAGCTCTCTTAACTTGTCACCATAGGCAGCAAAGATGACCTTACTTCCTGTATTCAGACCCGTGCCGGTATAATCGAGCGTATCTATAGTAGTGTTGGTTTGGAAGTGAATATCTCTCCTTAAATCTATGCGCTCCAGAATATACTTGAAAAATTCTACCTCTTTGTGTGTGCTTAATGGCTGTCCGTCTTTGGCGGTAATAAACAAATACTTAGCCAGACTCAAATGTCCGGTACCAAGAATTCTGTTGGCCAGAGTAAGTATTTCCATAGGCTGTTTGGTGTTGGTGTAAGGCGTAAATCGTTCACTACCAATGGCAAGCAAGAGCGGATGTACTCCGGCTGCGTCTACCGCATGCACCTCTTTCAGGCCGGGAATCTCGGCCGGTATTGCATCTCCGGTTAGCTCATGTATTAGGTCGCCGAAGGCGGTATCCTCCTGAGGAGGGCGGCCTACCACGGTGAAAGGCCAAATGGCATTTTGTTTGGCGTATACATTCTTTACTCGCATCACTGGGAAGGGGTGCGTGAGACTATAATAGCCCAGATGATCACCGAAAGGACCTTCAGGTTTTACATCTTTGGGGTATAAATCACCCGTAATCACAAAGTCGGCGTCGGCACTAAAGCAGTATCCCTCTGCGTCGTAGGTATATCTGAATCTTCTACCGCCGATAAGCCCTGCAAAAGTGAGTTCGCTCATGCCTTCCGGCAGGGGCATTACTGCTGACAATGTGTGTGCCGGCGGGCCGCCTACAAATATGCTCACTTTCAGCGGCTGACCTTTAGCCGCAGCCTTGGCCTGATGTACCCCTATACCTCTATGCGTTTGGTAATGCATACCCACTTCCTGATTGGGGATATATTTATTGCCTGAAAGTTGTACCCGATACATACCCAGATTGGCATTCATGATGCCCGGTTTGTCAAGGTCTTCAGAATATACCTGAGGCAGTGTGATGAAAGCGCCCCCATCCATCAGCCAGTGTTTAATTTGTGGCAGGTCGCTTATTTTGATTTTTTTGAAATTTGGAGGTACATTTTTGAGCCGTTTAGGCAAGGCTTTCATCGCAGAGAGAGCAGTACCCAAATGAGCAAAGGGCTTTTTGATAACCGATGCCGGATTGCCTTTTAGAGCAATAATTTCTTTTGATTTATCTAATGTATCCCTAAAGATATATTTGCTACGCTCCAGATTGCCAAAAATATTGGATGCCGCACGAAATTCAGAGCCTATTACATTTTCGAATAGCAGGGCGGGACCGCCCATTTCGAAAACACGGAGGTGCACAGCTGCCATCTCCAGATTGGGGTCTATAGGCTCTGTGACTCTGATAAGCATTTTGTTGCGCTCCAAATCCAATAGGCATTCTTCCAGGCTACGATGTATCATAGATAAACCAGTTTGCCTGCAAATATAGGGTATAGAAGTAAGAGCCGGGCAAGTTGTAGTGATAATCCCAGATTACGCATTAGACTCTTTATATAAAATTATTCTTGCTTCTAATCCACTTCAATAGCTCAAAAACCATAATTTATTATGCATTTTTTCACTATTTTGTGGATTATTTGCCATAATAATTTTCTTTTAAATTCCTAATGCGTAATCTGGGATAATGATAGAATGTCATTATCGAAGGCTCTTTGGAATGTGTATTCGAGGAGATTTCTGATGCGGAAATGCCTTTTTTTATGGTCGGGATAGCTTCGGCATGCGTGAGAGACAGGAAAGGAAAGCCCGCAGCAGCCCATAACAAAGTGGAGGGCTGCGAGGACTTGTATTGGATGGCTCGGCCCGCCGCAAATGATTTAGGGGTAGAGCATCGGCGCAGAGACGGGCGTAATTACCCAACCGAATGCGTTGTGCGTATGGATGCGGCGGGGCACGCCCAAACAAAAAAAGGAGGTCAAGCCAAGGGCAGCCTCCTGTATGGTGATTTAAAAAAGTCTATTTTGTAGCGGGAAAATACTGTTTGAGATATTCTTCCCAGCTCCTTAACTGGTCGCCTTTGAGTACACGTGGAAACTTGTTCATGGCGCCAAACTTGCCCATATGTTTGAGGTAATCAATAAACACTTGTTTGGGCAGCACCTCTACAAATACCTCTTTGAGCGCCGACTGACGTTCTACAGCGTAGTCGTCGTTGATTTCGCAGAGCGTTTGGTCAATGGTGCGGCGCAGCTCTTCGGTATCCACATCGCTTTTATCTGAACCGATATACCAGCGGTGGGCAAAGCGATTTTCGAAAGGAAAGCCGGCTACCGTAAACTCACCTATATCCAATCCGGTTTTGCAACGCAGTGCATCGATGGCCTTGTTGATATTATCTACAGACATATGCTCGCCGCAGAGGCTCAAAAACTGCTTGGTGCGACCCACAATCACAATTTCTGCTTCGCTCACCGAAGTAAAGCGAACGACATCGCCAATGATATAGCGCCAGGCTCCTGAGCAGGTACTGATCATCACGGCATAGTCCACACCTTTTTCTACTTCATGTATAAATTTAGTAGTGGCGGTAGGTTTTATCTCACCATCATCGGTGAAGTTTTCGTCATTAAAAGGTACAAATTCAAAGAACACCCCTTCATTGAGCTCAAGCTTGATGCCGTCTACACCCGGTCTGGCCTGAAAACCGAAAGAACCTTCAGAAGCCATATAGGTTTCTATGTTGGTTACCGGTTTGGCATACAGTTTTTTTAAGGGCTCACGATAGGGTTCGAAGGCCACCCCTCCGTGTATATACACCGAGAAGTTGGGCCATAAGTCGTGGATACTTTTTAGATTGTATTTTTTTATTATTTCTTCCAATACGATTTGCACCCAGGCCGGAACGCCGCAAATAGTGCCTACGTCCCACTTAGGTGCATTTTCCACAATCAGCTTGATGCGGTCTTCCCATTGCGGGGTTTTTGAGATTTTTTTACCCGGTTTGTACATGAGTCTGGAAAACAGGAGAGGCATATTTTTGGCGCTAATGCCACTCATATCGCCCTCATAATAGTCTTCCTTCTCCATAAGTGAGGTGGTGCCTCCCAGCATCAACACACCCTTGGCAAAGGCCACGGCAGGAATGTCGAAATTGCTCATGGAGTAGAACTGCTTTATAGCCACTTTTTTGATAGACTTAATCATGTCTTTAGTGACCGGGATATGTTTGCTTGAAGATTCTGAAGTGCCGGAGCTGAGCGCAAAATATTTGACCTTGCCCGGCCAGGTTACATTTTCCTCGCCATCCAGGCAGCGATGCCACCATTCCGCAAACATAGAGTTATAGTTGTGATAGGGTACAATAGTCTTAAAGTCGGCTACTACATCCATCGACTCACTCAGTATTTGCTCAAATGCATATTTCTTACCAAAGGCCGTATACTGAGCCTTTTCCAGAAGTTTTTTCAATGTTTTCTTCTGTAGATTCCAGTTATTGTCTTTCTGACGCGTGAATCTTTTTCTGATTTTTAATGAACGTGCTATGATTTCCCCAAGAATTGCCATGGTGACCAGACTAGATTTTTGATAGTGTGCAAAATTACTTAAACTTTACTCATTAAGATGATATATTCTTTGCGTCTGTAGTGCTTTCTTGCGCTGCACTTAGCTTTGGTAAGGCCTTACCGATTGGCTCTCCGGGATATGGGTGGAGATAAGGTTTAGAAGGGTAATTATTTTATGTTGAAGGTAAGCTACAGCAGGCTTTACCCCAGATTACGCATTAGACTCTTTATATAAAATTATTCTTGCTTCTAATCCACTTCAATAGCTCAAAAACCATAATTTATTATGCTTTTTTCACTATTTTGTGGATTATTTGCCATAATAATTTTCTCTTAAATTCCTAATGCGTAATCTGGGGTAATCATACCGCTCCATGCACTTAACGGTTCAATCTATATTGGTAGGTATCGGTGCCGGCACAACAGTAGCCATCATAGCCTTTGACCGAACCAAACAACAGATACTTTGCTATGCTTTACTAGTGATTATCAGCATCTTCGCTTTTTATCTCGTAAGGACAATGCAAGGGCCCCTTGCCGCCCGCGCCGAGGATGATAGACTACTTCCAAAATGAGATGATAGCACTAGAAAGCTGCCTACCCAATCAGGAACAAGTGCTGACTGCATTCAAGATATTCCAGAAATACAAAAAGGAGGCTTCAAGAAAGAACAGGCTGGAGCTCAGCAAGATAACCAAGAAGACAGAAATAATCTCACCGAGCAGGGCAAAGATTTACCCGTAGATTATTAGACAAACAGCTACTGCAATGGTTTTATATAATTTGAATAAGCTTCCATCTCACGGCATGGCTGGCTATGCTTTAAGTATGTAGGTACGGCCGCCCAGAACCATTCTGATGCATAGCTCTGCCCTTTAGCCCCAATTGTGTCATCCCGCATTAGAGCATGTTATTAATACCAAGCCTAAGCACATAAATTTTGCATCTACCAATAAAAAGGCTGCCCGAACAGGCAGCCTACAATATCTATAAATAAATAGGTTCGAAAATTAGCTTTCATTTTCATCCACATGGCGCTTGCCTATGAACGAACAAGCCTGCTTTTCCTCATTCAGATGGTTGGTAGTTTTCAAGAATACCTTGATAAGGTTACCATCCAAGTCAACGAAGGCATCCACCCGAACTATTTCATTACCTTGTGCATCATGACTAATCAAAGGTTCAAAAGCAATGTTGTTTCCATCTACGACTGTGCCGACAAAATTTTGCAAAGAAGTATTACCAGCCTTGATTTCGAGCTTTACCTTATTGGGGCGCTCCACAATGTCTATTCTCACTGAATCTGGTACAATGGGAAACAATAATTCATTGTAATTACAGCGCACTGTACCACCATACACACCGGCATAACGGTCTGCCACAGCAGATTCGCATTCGGTGCCTTCGTAGCCTTCAGGACACTGACAAAGACCATCTTCGCACCTTCCTCCATTTAAACAGTTTAGCACAGTACAAGAGTCTTGCTCACAAGATGACACGCCAAATATCGCACCTGCAATACCAAAATATACAAATGAGCCAAGTAGAACTTTCTTTAACGTTTTCATATTTTTCTAGTTTCAACTATACAGACAGCAATCTGCTAGAATCGTAAGGGTTATTAATTGTTAAAGGTATATCATTTTTCTAATAAAATAATGACTAGCCTAAAAAATATTTTAACAAATGACTGTGATTATTGGCCTGCAATCTTTCGATGGCCTTGTCTTTGATTTGGCGAACGCGCTCTCTGGTGAGACCGAAGCGAGCACCAATATCTTCGAGCGATACCGGCTGGTCGTAGCCTAGCCCAAAATACATTTGCACCACAGCGCGCTGCTTATCTGACAATACATTTAAAATTCTACTCACCTCCGTTTGCAAGGATTGCTTATTGGTAATATCACCATCTACAGCATGTGCATCTTCATTTACCAGCACATCCAGCAAGCTGCCATCTTCGCTGTCGGTAAAAGGGGCATCCATGCTCAGGTGCTTGGCAGACATACCCAGAGTTTCCTCCACATCTTCGATATCAACCTCCAGCAGAGAAGCAATTTCATCAGCTGAGGGTTCTCGCTCATATTCCTGCTCCAAGGCGGCATAGGCCTTGCCAATTCTGTTGGTGAGCCCTACCTTATTTAATGGTAATCGCACAATGCGCGCTTGCTCGGCAAGGGCCTGTAATATAGACTGCCTAATCCACCAAACGGCGTAAGATATAAATTTGAAGCCCTTGGTTTCGTCAAACCGCTGTGCGGCTTTTATGAGGCCCAGATTACCTTCATTAATGAGATCACTTAATGACAATCCTTGATTTTGATATTGCTTAGCCACAGAAACTACAAATCTCAGATTAGCCTTTGTCAACCTTTCCAATGCCACCGCATCTCCCTGCTTAATCCTAACCGCTAAGGCTACTTCCTCTTCTGCACTAATGAGCTGCACCCGTCCAATTTCCTGAAGATATTTTTCAAGTGACTGACTCTCCCGATTGGTGATTGACTTAGTAATTTTTAGCTGGCGCATTGACATTTTTGAATAAATTTTTGATCGATAAACAATGTTTTTTAGCCGTGTTTTTAAACTAATTTTAACTAAATTGAGACCAAATTTAACTATTGCTTTATTTTAAACCAAATTTTTTTGATTAAGATTGAACAAAATACTTAATTAAGTTTACTGCATCAAGAAATAAATTATTGATAAAGTTTGTTTTTTTAAAAAAAAATTCCCTTATTGCATCAGAAATTTCAGCTAGAAATTTTCAAGAAAATGTATCAAATATGAGTAAAAGAGGCTTATTTACATTAGAATTCCCAATTCGTTGTAGTCCTAATATTTTGTATGAATTTTTATCCAGCCCATCAGGCTTACAGGAATGGTTTGCAGATGAGGTGAATCAGCGCGATAATAAATTCTTCTTCACTTGGGATGGTAATACTGACGAAGCAGAAGTAATATCTTCAGAAGAGAATACATATATACGTTTCAAATGGGATTATTACGACGAAGAGGAGTATTTTGAATTCAGAATTACCCAGAGTGATGTAACCAACGAAACTATTCTTCAGGTAAACGACTTTGCTGACGAATATGATCTAAAAGATCAACAACAACTTTGGGAGCGTCAAATCAATGATTTGAAACATCGGATTGGCAGCTAGTCAACACCGGTATAATCTTTTTTACGGGAAGCCTTAAGTGCGTATAGCGCTAAAGGCTTTTTCTATTTACAACAATCAGCAGTTTCTGCCAGCGCTATACCATAAGTAGGACTACCCAAGACAGATACTGCAGTATAGCCAAGTAAGCAGTATATTTGCAGCAATAAGCTAGCCCCTTTAGAAGCCAGGCAATATAGTTACAAATAAGCAAGCATGAAAAAACTAGACAAACTCTTACTCAAGAGCTTTTTAGGCCCCTTCGTAGTCACTTTCTTTATCGTGCTGTTTATATTGCTGATGCAGTTTTTCTGGCTGTATATGGATGACCTTATCGGTAAAGGATTGCCTACCAGCCTCTTGCTGGAGCTAATGGCCTACTGGTCTGCCACTTTGGTAACAATGGCCATGCCATTGGGCATTCTTTTGGCTTCGATAATGACCTTCGGCAATCTAGGAGAAAGCTACGAACTGGTTGCAGTAAAGTCTTCCGGTATATCACTATTCCGTTTTATGCGCCCCCTTACCATTGTAATTCTGTGCATTGTAGGGGGTATGATACTTTTTTCAAACTATGTAATACCCAAAGCCAATTTAAAAGCGCTATCTCTCTTATATGATATGCGCAACAAAAAGCCTACCATGAGCATTAAGCCGGGCATGTTCAATAAGGATTTAGGCAATTTCGTAATCAGAGTGGGCTCTAAAAGTGATGATGGCATCAGCATCAAAGATGTACTGATATATGATCACACCAACAGCAAAGCCAATAATAACCTTGTGGCTGCCGAGCAGGGAAAAATGTATTTGAGCAAGGATAAACGGTTCCTGATATTTGAACTTTTTGACGGCTGGCGTTATCAGTTTGCGCAAGATGATAGTGGCACCTATGAGCAACAACGCATGTATTTCAAGCAGTGGAGCAAGGTGGTAGATGTGTCTGCATTTAACTTCAATAGAAGCAAAGAAGAGATGTTCAAGTCTAATGAAGAGATGATGGACATTAGTTTACTCAACGATAATATTGACAGCACTCGAAGATTGCAATTCTTCGAAGACAAGGAACTCAGGAGAAATACCGGATTTTTTCATACATTAGCAAAATCTGATTCCGACTACCGCTATCTGGCAGAGCAGATACTTAACAGTAAAGAGGCTGCCGCTAATATGGAGTTTGAAGGTCCTTTGCTTAAAAATATCGGCGACAGCTCACTGTTCTCCAAAGTAGCGACCAAAGTCAGTACAGATGCCCAGAGTATGCAGCGTTATACTCAGATTTACAAAACCAATACTGAGATAAACGAGCGTAGGCTAAGAGATTTTGAGATGGAATGGCATAAGAAATTCACCCTGGCATTTGCCTGCCTAGTATTGTACCTCATCGGTGCCCCCATGGGAGCGATAGTGCGTAAGGGAGGCCTGGGTATGCCGGCTGTAATTTCTATATCCTTTTTTGTGGTGTACTTTGTATTGAGCACAACGGGCGAAAAGCTGGCCAAAGAAGGAAAACTCACTACCTTTGAAGGCATGTGGCTGGCCACAATCGCCTTAATGCCCATTGCATTACTAGTACTAATACAGGCAAGAAACGATTCTTCAATTTTCAGAAAAGAGGCTTATACCGCATTCTTCAAGAAACTGGGCGCTTATTTTTCGTCAAAAAACCAAAAAGAAATAAAGACATAGTATTATGACACCATTGCTCAAGCGCGGAAAGACCACGATTCATCTGAAGAACATTGCCTATTTTTTAGTGCCGGCACTTATTTTTTGGATACTCGGCACATGGTTTCTGCGAGGAGATAATGGACTAGAACTGTTAAAGACATTTCATATCAACCATTCCCCATTTTGGGATAAGGTAATGAGCGGCATAACCATGGTTGGTGAATTTGGATTCATCGGACCAGTGCTGCTACTCATTATGCTGATATGGTACCGCACTTGGTCATTTTTCGGATTAATTGTTCTTACACAATTATTACCCTTTCTGATGAATCAGGCGCTTAAATTCACATTCAAGCACCCCAGACCTCACAGCCTACATGGACAAGAGTCATGGTTTCATCATATTGAAGGGGTTATCATGCACAACCAACTATCTTTCCCATCAGGACATACGGCGGGCGCATTTGCTTTTTTTCTGCTGCTCAGTTTGCTCATTCCGGTAAGGTTTAAGTTCTGGGCCGTAGTGTTTTTCCTCATTGCGTTAATGGTAGGTATTTCCAGAATTTACCTGGGCCAGCATTTTTTCAAGGATATTTATGCCGGTAGCATATTAGGCACCTTCATTCCCATATTGATTTGTAGGATGTGGCATCGCTTTACTCACAAACCTTTGGTACAACGCTAGGCATTATACTCCCACCAAATCCTTGGGCGGCTTAATTTTAAATGATAATCTATGATATGGGGTATGGCCTAATGCCAAAGTAACCCGCTTATGTGCCGGAGTAGGATAACCCATATTTACATCCCAGCCATAATCCGGGTATTCAGCTGCGAGCCTAGTCATATATTCATCTCTATAAGTCTTGGCCAGGATGCTTGCAGCGGCAATACTGGCAAATTTGGCATCCCCCTTTACAATACACTGATGTGGAATGCCCATGTATGCAGGAAATCTATTGCCATCTACGAGCAGCAGCTCCGGTCTAAGACTAAGCCCGTCCACACATTCATGCATGGCCTTAAAGGAGGCTTTAAGGATATTAATCTTGTCAATAGTCCCATTATCCACGAAGCACACAGAGAATGCCAAGGCCTGCCTTTCAATTTCGGCGCGCAAATGTTCCCGCTGGGTGGCGGTAAGTTGCTTACTGTCGTTCATACCCGGCAGGTCAAACTGCTTAGGCAGGATAACCGCAGCAGCCACAACTGGCCCGGCAATACATCCCCTGCCGGCCTCATCCAGTCCGGCTTCTACCAGATTTGGGGTAAAAAAAGATTCTAGTGCATTCATTTGATACCTAATATTTTTAAGGGCAAATCCAATAGTGCATCTACAGGTTTTAATTGACGTTTAAAGTTTCGGTTAATGCCGAAGCGACGACTAAATATCAGCCTGGCCATACTGGTTTGCACCTGCATATCATTCTCATAGAAATTACGGCCTATAAGGGTTTTGTTCTGTATATAATGGAAAGAAACACTCCAGCGTTCTCTTTCATAATTTGCCCGCAACCACAAACAGGCGTTGAGCCCACTGCTCAAATATGCTGAACGGCCCCCCTGCCCTTCCGAATGAAAAACCATATTAAAAGGCAGCTTCAAAGTGCCGATACCGGCAAGCAGCAACCTATCATTGATGCGCCAGGTATATGCATAACCCGCGCCCAAACCCAAATTCACCACCGCATATTTGGTCCGCTCTGGATGGCTAAAAGCATCTGCAATGACCCGAGGATAGATAGTTGTATCTGCAGCCCCTACATGAAAATACTGTGTTTCGAGCCCCAAGACAGGTGTACCCACGGAATAGCGCATACGCTGAAACCGTAACACACTGCCTCTAAATGAATAACGGGGATTAAGTGCCCAAAGGTTATTCAAGCCAATAATACCAACTCGTATATCATTTAGCAACCACTCTTGGGGTTCATCAGCTATTACCACATCCTTGTAGCTGCTATGCATACCTTTGTATAACTGGGCGGTAATAAAGGATAAGAATCTCTTGCCCGCCACCTGCGACTGGAAATCAAAAGAAGTAGCTTCGAGCTGTGCCGACTGGCGTAGCGGCAACAGGTTTACCGCAGCGCTCAAAGCCAGATAGCGGTATGAAAATCCCAAACCCATTCCTATGGCCGAAGGAGGTTCAAACCTTAAGGGTCGGCCCTCAATATCATACAAGGCTAATCGCAAATCCTTTTGTTGCAGATAAGATTCTAGTCCAAAAAGATGCTCATAAGAGCGCACCATAGAAGTATCAAAAGCAAAATCGGCATAGGTGGAATACCCCTGCTCATCCCATTCCGGTACAGACTGTCCATAAATATGCGTCGGGGCCACAAACCCCAGAGCGCTGCTGCACCACAAAACCTTCCACCATATGCTCACCCTCATTATGAAGCTTTAAGCAAATATAACCCGATTATGAATTGCTGCCAATTGCAACTTTGGTTTAGCTTTGCACTAATAGTTTTATATGAAACGACTTTTTTATTTTTTGATTATTTTTCTCCTTACAGGCATTGCCATGTATTTTACCAATCCTCCTGCGATAAAGCATGAAGAGGCTGTGTATAACAGTGTGCGGGAAATTATCTCGGAGGAGTACGACTCCAGCGCACTTGTGGGAATTAAGGACATAGACATTGGTCTTGTAGAATCTATGGCCAAAAATACGGTAGCAGATATGGTCATTGTTGCGAATTACCGCTTCTTTTCTGTCACTAAGGTGCAGTGGGCAGCTCAGCAAATACCCATAGGCCTAGGTGTAGGCGGCAAAGTTTTTCTGGCATCCGCCTTTAAAGAAAAAATTAGAGCAGAATTAAGAAAATATAAACCCTAGCAAAAAAGCTCATGCAAAAGAAACCACTTAAAGTTCCTTATTGGATATTTGTACTACTGATAACAGCGGCGGCGATAGCCTATAAATTTTTCGCTCCGGTAAGTCCGGCAGACACCAACACGCCACTTGACCCCAATGCACGTATAAGTTATACCCGACATGCAAAATGCCGCATGGACTGCCGCAATATCACCGAGCAAGATATCAAAGCGGTGCTCCTGCAGGGGCATATCAACTATCAAAAATCCGACCTAAACGATAAGCCTTGCCCGAGTTATGCATTAGAACATATAGTAGAGGGCAATAGAAAGCTGCGTGTAGTAATAGGTCAGTGTGCTAACGAACTCAAAGTCATCACCTGCATAGATTTAGACAAAGATTACGACTGTGTATGCCCTTAAAAAGATTTTTTTGGGTACTTGATAAGCACTATTTTTGGATTTGTAACATAAAAACAGAGAATAATCATGGGGTTCAATAAAGTGGTAGCTAATGCCGACGAGGCTGTAAAGGACATACAAGATGGTGCCGTGCTGATGTTGGGCGGCTTTGGTCTTTGTGGCTTGCCCGAGAATTGTATAGCGGCACTTATCAGAAAAGGAGTTAAAGATTTGACCTGCATTTCAAATAATGCCGGAGTAGATGATTTTGGTATAGGATTGATGCTGCAAAAAAAGCAGGTCAAAAAAATGATATCGAGCTATGTGGGCGAAAATGCCGAATTTGAACGTCAGCTGCTTAGCGGCGAGCTTGAGGTTGAATTGATTCCGCAAGGTACGCTGGCCACCCGCTGTTTAGCTGCTGCTTATGGAATGCCAGCTATCTTCACCCCTGCGGGCGTAGGTACCGAAGTGGCCGAAGGCAAAGAGATTCGCAATTTTAATGGTAAAGACTATCTGATGGAAATGGCTTTTGATGCCGACTTTGCCATCGTTAAAGCGTGGAAAGGCGATACTGCCGGCAATATCATTTTCAATAAAACTGCCCGAAACTTTAATGAAGTTATGGCTATGGCTGGAAAACTCACCATCGTTGAAGTAGAAGAGCTCGTTCCGGCAGGTACACTCGACCCTAACTTTATACATGTACCAGGCATTTATGTGCACCGCATATTCCAGGGTGAAAATTATGAAAAACGCATTGAGCAGCGTACTGTAAGAAAATAATTACCCTTCCCAAAGGCATACAGAGATGCCTACAGGCATCAATAACAGCAGCGAACGAAAGCCATTTTAGCGCCTTCGTTCGCTGTTGATGGTTAATAGCACTTTGATTTTGCCCAACATGCTAACGACTTCAGTGCAACCATTTGAGCCCGCACCTTCACTTAAATTCCAGTTTTTTTTATGGTTGCTAATGCGGGAATCTCAGAAGCTCTTGTTGTAATGCTTCACGACCATGACTACCAATCCGTTGCAGCGCCTTAAGCTGCAAAGCCGGAGACCGCGTTGTTGAAATTTAACCCAGATTACGCATTAGACTCTTTATATAAAATTATTCTTGCTTCTAATCCACTTCAATAGCTCAAAAACCACAATTTATTATGCTTTTTTCACTATTTTGTGGATTATTTGCCATAATAATTTTCTTTTAAACTCCTAATGCGTAATCTGGGTTTAAACCTTAGGCCTAAATTTCTAAAATCACGCGGGTAAGTAAAAACTTCTGCCGGAATCTGCGGGAAATTACCTCCCGCTCTGTTATGGAGGTACATAATAGCACAGCTATACTATTTTCAATTTTCCGATAATTTATGTCTTATGTATAGAACCTCGGGCAGTGGCTAGTGCCATAACCACAAAGAGCTATCCGGCTTTGGCCAAATAGAGCTCTTATGCAATCTACATTTTATCGTTTTATAAACTGTTGCTTTACAATTTCGGGTTTTGCTTTTTTGCCTTTAATGCGCGCTTCTTTAATAAGGGTAAAGGCATGCGCCGCTTTTGTCTTCCTTACCCCCACAAACAGGTGGTAGTCTTTCACATCAATCACACCAATATCCTCTTTTTTGAGTTGCCCTACTTTTCCTAGAAAACCCACTACATCTATCTTATTTACCTTGTCTTTTTTGCCCAGTGGCATGTATAAGGTTACCCATTTGGGTTTTTCGGGCAATTCATATTGTTCTTCAAGGGCTATCTCATCCACATCTTCCTTAATATACTCGGGCAGGCTTTCGCTAGGATTGAGCAGTAGTATAGCTGTTCCGCTAGCTTCCATTCTTGCAGTACGTCCATTTCGGTGGATGTAAGCATCTTCACTCAGGGGCAGGTGGTAATGCACAATGTATCGAATATGGGGAATGTCGAGCCCGCGGGCAGCCAGGTCTGTGGTTACCAATATATAGGTGCTGCCATTGCGAAATTTACTCAATGCTGCTTCACGCTCGCGCTGCTCCATGGCACCATGATAATATTCGTTGGTGATACCGCGTTCCCAAAGTAAGTAGCTGATGCGCTCCACAGCCTCCCTATGGTTGCAAAAAACAATTGTAGGGCGTGCGCCAAGATGGCATATAAGTTTAAAAAGTGTTTCTATCTTATCGCTATCCGGACTCTTCACCATCTGTATGGCTAGCCGCTCCGGTAGCTGCTCAGTAATAAAATTGAGCACCTGCGCATTTTGCATACCTACAAACTCAGGTATCTCCACCGCTGCAGTGGCAGAGGTGAGCATTCTGTGTTTAATTCCAGGTAGCTGCTCCAGAATAAATTGCACTTCTTCCTGAAAGCCCAGTTCCAGACTCTTATCAAATTCATCCAAAACCAGAAATTCGATGGCAGAAGTGTCAATGTTACCTCTGCGTATATGGTCGCCCAGTCTTCCTGGCGTGCCCACTATTAGGAATGGAGGGTCAATAAGTTCATTTTCTTCAATCTCCCGCTTATGACCGCCATAGCAGCAGGTTATCTTCAGAAAAGTGCGCATGGCTTTAAACACTTTTTCAATTTGTGTGGCCAGCTCGCGGGTAGGTGCAATGATAAGCGCTTTTGTCTTTTTGGGTTCTATGGGCGTCTTTTGCAGAATGCCTAGAAGAAAGGCTAATGTTTTGCCCGATCCTGTAGCAGAAAGCAATGTGATATTGTCGTGCTGCTGTACGGCTTTTAGTGCTTCCTCCTGCATAGGGTTCAGTGACTCAAATCCTAAGTTGCTCAGTATTTGCTCCTGATTATATATAAAATTATCCATGTTTTGTAAACTACTCCTTGTCGCAAAAATAATCTAAAATTGCCGGCTCTGCTAATTTCCTCGGGCCTTTTACTTACCCTCACTCTGGTAAAGCTTTGTTATACAAAGCCTTTGTTTGCTTGCATAGGTACATACCAATCCTGGCTAGCTTTTTTTATTAGCTGTTGTTTGGGCGTGCCCCGCCGGAAATGCTTCGGTAATAGTATTCCGGTATGTCCTACCCCGTTGCCAGCTGCTAGTACAGTAGCGCATATCTGCCACCGGCGGGTCGGGCCATTCATTCCAAGTCCTCGCATGTCTACGCTACACTGCGCATGCTGCGGGCTTTCCATTGCTGTCCCTCACGCGGCGCGCAACTGCTCTGCTAATGCTTAGCGCAGTGAGTGTTTTAGCAAGCGCATACCGGGTAATTCAGAGCGTCTCGCTTGCTCCAATTTACTTTAGGTATTGCTATCCGGCCAGTTGTATTTGAATAAAATAGAGGCGCAAGAAATATTGCGCCTCCTAATATTGTAGTTATGAAAAACTGCTTATTGAGCAGCCAATTCTTTTATTTTTTCATAAAGTATTTCTTCCCCGCCCTCTTCATATCCGGTATGGGAATAAGCCACTTTTCCATTCTTGTCCACAATAACGGTAAATGGTACGTTTTGGAAATTCATTGAGCGTTTCAAATCAGAGTTTGCATCTTGATACACCGGAAAATTCCAACGCTGAGCGGCAGCATAAGAACGCACAGCAGCCGTTGCCCGGGCATCGTCCATAGATACGGTCATATATTTGAAATCTGGGGTTTCACTTTGCCATTGCTCCAGTTTGGATTTAATCGCTTTTATTTCTTTTTTACACGGAACACACCATGTAGCCCAAAAACTGATTAAGGTTACCTTTCCGGGCTCTACCGTCTGGTTAAAGGCAATAGGGGTGCCATTAAGGTCTTTGATAGTGGTGTTAGGTAAGCTTGCCTGCTGCGCCATCACCTGAAATGACATTGCTAAACCTGCCAGCGCTGCTATGATTTTTTTCATGTTTTCTGATTGTTGTGTTAAAAAGCTTTTAAGAAAATAAGGCCAAATATACTAAAAAGAATTACTTTAGCTCGAAATTTTCGACGAAATCTATTGCACTTACTTTGGTTTAGAGTAGATTTTTGTTGAGAGGTTTAATATTATCTGTTGGCAAATTTGTAAACATTGAAAATGAAAAAAGTTCTACCTCTTGTTCTGGCGCTGGGCGCTACTTACACAGGTTTTGGGCAGGGTTTGCCCGGTACCTTTTCCGGCGACTTGATGACCAATATGAATTTCTTTAGCAGAGACACAAGCATCAAGGCTTCTGACAATCCGCTCTACGACAATTTGCTGAGTGGTGGAGAGGCTTGGTTAAGCCTTCGATATGCTCAGGATGGCTTGAGTGCTTTTGTACGCATGGATGTGTTTAATAATTCTAATTTATTGTTGCCTACACAGCCTACAAATGGTTTTGGTATCGGTGCCTGGGCTATTTCTAAAGATATCAAAGACCTGAACATTACAGGTGGCTATATTTATGATCAAATAGGGAGTGGTACTATTTTTCGAGCCTATGAAGACCGTGGCTTGCTTATAGACAATGCGCTGGTAGGCTTGCGTTTGAAATATAGACTGAACGATAAAATTGATTTAAAGGCATTTACTGGTCAGCAAAAGTTTTTGTTTGAGCGCTATCAACCTATCATCAAAGGCTTTAGTGCAGAGGGCGCTTTTAATGTGAAAAATAAAGTATTTATCAATCCGGGTTTGGGCGTAGTAAATCGCACATTAGATAAGTCCAGCATAGACCAGATTGTGACCCGTACTAATAATTTGCCACTATCAGAGCGTGAGGAGCCGAAATATAACATGTATGCAGCTTCTGTTTATAATACACTTTCGGTGGGTGGATTTTCCTGGTATGTAGAAGGCGCTTTGAAAAGCAATGAGGCCATCAATGATTATAATGGCGCCCTGATGTATAGTCCGGGTTCGCTGGTATATACTACGCTGGGCTATGCCAGAGAGGGCCTGGCTGTAAGCTTTACCGGCAAGCGCACCGATAATTTTGTGCACAGAACCTCCCCAACGGAAACCGCAAACCTCGGTATGATTGGCTGGCAACCTTTAGTGGCTCAGATTCGTCCGCAAAGACTTATTGCACGCTATATGCCTCAGTCGCTAGACTGGTCGGAGCTAGCCCTGAATGGTAATGTGATGTACTCGCCTAATGACGATTATGATTTCAATGTAAGCTATACCCATATCAATACTACTGAGGATTTAAAACTATACCGGGAAGCTTATTTTGAAACCAACATCCGCAGTATCCGCAATATGCGTCTGAACGTGGGCCTGCATTATATGGAGTACAATCAGGAGTACTATCAGTTTAAGCCGGGATATCCAATGCTGAAGGCCGTCACTCCTTTCACAGAAGTGGTGTATAAACTGTCGCCTAAGCAATCCTTGTCGGTGCAGGCTCAATATATGCACACCAAGCAGGATTTTGGTAGCTGGGCATTTTTACAACTTGAATATGCTATAGCACCTAAATGGTCATTTGCCATTTCGGATATGTATAATATCCAGCCTGCTCATGCCGGCGATAAGGCGCAACATTATTACAACCTATTTGTTGCGCATACCAAAGGGCCTCACCGTTTCACAGCCGCATGGGTAAAACAGGTAGAGGGTATTAATTGTACCGGCGGTGTTTGCCGTTATGAGCCTGCCTTTAATGGCTTGAAAATAGGCATTACTTCCACGTTTTAAATATTGGCAATAACTATACGGAAAATACACAGTCCGGGTGCCCTTGCACTCGGACTGTTTAATTTGCTGCCCGCCTCAAAGCTCAGTGATTCAGCATTTACAAACCTGAGACAGAGGTTTGATTACCCTTATGATATATTATCCCAGATTACGCATTAGACTCTTTATATAAAATTATTCTTGCTTCTAATCCACTTCAATAGCTCAAAAACCATAATTTATTATGCTTTTTTCACTATTTTGTGGATTATTTGCCATAATAATTTTCTTTTAAAT